>JBBQJM010000045.1:0-12909 GCA_038325895.1 Mycobacteriales bacterium | reverse complement strand
TGCCGACGGCCGCCATCCCGTCGAAGCTGTCGGCGTCGTTCGAGGGCGATCGGCGGGTGATCGCGTTGTCCGACGGGGTCGCGGGGTTCCTGGTCCCGCCGGTGACTGGTGCTGATGGTGCTGAGGTAGCGACGAGCGCCTCGACGGAGGCCACCGCGAGTTCGACACCCGAATCGACACCGGATCCGACACCGGAGGCGACACCCGAGTCGACATCGGAGCCGGCAGCGGCTTCGTCAGTCGCCGGCACCGACCCGGCGGAGCCGGCGCTGCACTCGGTCGAGCAGGCCTGGGCGGCAACGGGATTCGAAGCGAAGACGACGCCGAAGCTGGTCGGTGGAACGGCCGTGCTCTACGGAACCGTTGGCGCCCAGCTGTTTCTCATCGGGCTCGACCCCGCGACCGGGGCGGAGCGGTGGCGGCATCCAGCGGCGGCGGGTGCCCTGTCGCCCCGCCAGGAGGTGAAAGTCGTCACCCTCGACGACAAGGTTGCCTATCTCCGGCCGGTGCCGGTCAACGACCGAATGGCGCAGATCGCACTGATCGACCCCGCCACCGGTGCCGACGTCATCGTCACCGAAATGCAGTGGTGGCTCGGATTTCCCGCGGTCTGCTTCGACGACCCGGCGTCCTGGTGCGCGACCGCCTACTACCTGGAACCGAACGCGACCACCCTCACCTCGCGCCGGTTCCGGATCGATCGCGGCACCGGCACGCTGACCCTGGTCCCCGAACCGGCGGCCGCGCCGTCCACGCCGTACACGGTGCTGTGGAACGACGTGGTGCAGATCAACGGGGCGCCCACCGACACCGTCGGCGTCGTTCGGGACGGCGTGGTCGTCTGGTCCCGGCCGGTCACCGAGTTGGCCGGCGCGGGCGCGACGCTCGAGGACTGGCGGATGAACGAGGACGACGGAACCACGCCGGTGCTGGAGCTGTCGGTGCGCACGGGATGGTCCGGCAGTTCCGATAGCGGCGCCCGGTACCCCTCGCTGGACCTGGCGACGAACCTGATCACCGTCGGGATCAACCGCAACGACGGCACGGTGGTGTGGCGCCAACCCGGCACCTGGTCCGGTTGCCGGGGCACGCTCCCGTCCATCGGCCTGATGTCCACCCCGGGTTCGAGCTACCCGGCGCTGCGCTGTCGCTACACCGGCCGACTTGACTCCAACCCGCCGAACCGCGGCTACGACCTCACCGAAGCGACCGATCTCACCGTCACGCTGGAGCGGGTCGACCTGCAAACGGGTGAGCCCATCTGGTCCGTCCCGCTCGGCGCCGAACGGTCCCTTGCAGTGGACGCCTTCGGTACCACGGTCAGCCTGCTCGACGATCATCGGCTGCTCACCGGTGGCCGGGTGATCGACCTGGACGACGGGTCGTCGCGCGCTGCAGTCGGCGGCGAGACGTTCTGGTGCCCCGGCCGGCAGTCCTTCGACCAGCCCGTGGAGTGGATGGGCACGGACGGCAGCATCCGGCGTGACCGGCGGGTGCAGGGCGAGGTCTTCCAGTGCGACAGCGCCGGGAGCGCCGCCCCGGGAACTCCGTCAGCCGTTCCGCTCGCGGTGTCGGCCGTGACGGATGACGGGCTGCGGCTGGTGTCGACGCCGGCCGGAGTGGTCGCCTACCGGGTGCCCCTGTGACGAACGGCCCCGACGCCAGTGGCCCTGTGAGGTGCGAAGACATCGGCTGACCGCGAATGCCACCGGTACTACCATATGTGTCATGGAGAAGACAACCGTGTACCTCCCGGACGACCTCAAGTCCCGGCTCAAACGCATGGCGCGGCTGCGGGGTGTCTCCGAGGCCACTGTGATCCGGGACGCGATTCGGGTCGCGGTCAGCGACGACCGACCACAACCCCGCGGTGGCCTGTTCGCCGGCTCCGCACCGATCGCCGAACGGGCCGAGCAACTGCTCGAGGGATTCGGCGAACGGTGATCGTCGACACCAGCGCACTGCTGGCGTTCTTCGACAGCGCGGAACCGCGTCACCGGGACGTCGCGCGGGCCATCGAGGCGTCCACCGAACCCCTGGTGGTCTCGCCGTACGTGGTCGCCGAGCTCGCCTATCTCCTCGCCACCCGACACGGCGTGCAGGCCGAACTGGCAGTGCTGGACGAGCTCGGCGGCGGCGCTTGGGAGCTGGCATGCCTGGACGCCGCCGAATTGCGCGCGGCAAGGACCATCGTCGACCGCTACGCCGACCAGCAGATAGGGCTGGCGGATGCGTCGAATGTCGTTCTGGCGCAACGCTTTGGCCGGACTGCGATTGCGACGTTGGACCGTCGGCACTTCTCGGTGCTGCGCGCGTCCGACGGGTCGGCGCTCACCCTGGTGCCGTGAACCGGCTGGATCGGTCCAGGCAGTGACTGCAAGCATCGTGTTAGCACTACGCTTGCACTGTGCTAGCCAGGTAGCGGATGGGAGCCACCCTGCGATGAGAACTCTGTATCTGCGCAACGTCCCCGACGAGGTGGTCGCGCGACTCGAACGACTGGCCCTGCTGGCGGGGACGTCGGTGAATGTGCTCGCAGTTCGGGAGCTCGAGCAGGCCTCCCGCAGAGCCGACAACCCTGTTCTGCTCGGTTCCCTGCCTGACCTCGGAATCGACCCCGGCGAAATCGTGTCCGGTCTGCACGCCGAACGAGCAGAGCGTTGACCAACCCGTGGTTCGCGTGACGAATCCGCGCCACCTTGGCGTCGCCGGACGCCCGCTGGCGGCGCAGTGATCGTGCTCGACGCGTCCGCCGCGGTATCGGCGCTGTTGAACGACGGCGAGGCCCGACGGATCATGGCCATGGAGTCGGTGCAGGTTCCACACCTGATCGACGCGGAAGTCGCCAACAGCCTGCGCCGCCAAGCACGATCCGGATCAATAGCACCCGCCGCCGCATGGGCAGCGCTGGATGGCTGGCGCCGCGCGGGCGTCCGACGCTATCCGATCCCTGGCCTACTCGAACGAATGTGGGAACTGCGCGAAAACGTGACCAGCTACGACGCCTGCTACGTCGCGCTCGCCGAAGGATTGCAGTGCGCGCTCGTCACCGCGGACGCCCAGCTGGCCAGAGCGCCGGGGGTGCGATGCACCGTCACCATTGTGCCCCGCTGACGTACTGCTTCCCGTCGCCCGGCTACTCGCCGCTGACCTGCGGTCGGCGGCCCTTCCGCAGGATCCACGGATGGCGACGATCACGTCGCGGTTGGCGCCGGGCCCGGATCCGGCTGCGCCAGTCAACGGGACCTGCGGGCGGCGGAGGTGGCGGACCGTACGCCGAGTCGGTGACCAGCTTCAGCAGTCGCTGTTGGAACTGCACAGCCACCTACGCCCAGAACACCGAGATGTCGGCCGTGCGGCCGGCATGAGGGCCGCTCTGCGTCGGTGGCGGCCACCGGGCAATCGTCAGTCCTGCCCCAGCCACTCGGTCGAGAGGGTGAACGTATCGAGGACGTCCATGATCGGCTCGACCCCCAACCCGGAGCCGGTGGGTACGGCGATTTCCCCGTCCTCCAGGATGAACGGCGCGGTGATGTCCTGCTCGTAGAACCGGTCGGAGGCCGAGACGTCACCGGGCAGGGTGAAGCCCGGCAGCGCGGCGAGCGCGGTGTTCGCCGCCCGGCCGAGCCCGGTTTCCACCATTCCGCCGCACCACACGGGAATCCCGTTGGCCTGGCACAGGTCGTGGATCCGCCTGGCGTTGAGGTAGCCGCCGACCCGGCCGGCCTTGATGTTGATCACCTGGGCTGCCCGCAGCGCGATCACGTCCGCCGCGGCACGCACCGAGACCACCGACTCGTCCAGGCAGATCGGGGTGCGGATGAGCCGCGCCAACTCGGCATGCTGACGGATGTCGTCCTCGGGCAGCGGTTGTTCGATCAGCAGCAGGTCGAACGCGTCGAGCCGGGCCAGGGTCCTGGCGTCCGCCAGTGTGTAGGCGGCGTTGGCGTCGACCTGGAGCGGGATCAGCTCACCGAAATGCTCCCGGACCGCTTCGACCGGGGTGACGTCCCAGCCGGGTTTGATCTTCAGCTTGATCCGGACGTAGCCCTGCGCCAGGTAATCACCGACGACCTCCAGCAGGGCAGCAACCGACGGCTGGATACCCACCGACACTCCGGAAGGCACCCGCTGCCGCGTCGCGCCGAGATATCCGGCGAACGACTGCCCGATCCCCCGCAGCTGTGCATCGAGCACCGCCATCTCCAATGCAGCCTTGGCCATCCGATGACCGATGATCGGTGCCAGCAGGCCGTCGATCTGCTCGGCGGTGACGTCACCGGTGTCCTTGACGTGATCGAGCAACCGCGGCACCAGGAACCGGCGCAGCACGTCGGCCGCGCCGTCGGCGTACTCGGAGCTGTACAGCGGCGCCTCCATCGCCACGCACTCGCCCCAGCCCTGGACATCAACCGGGTGGTGGTCCGGTGCGGGCACCGAGCCGAGCACCCTGAGAAGCACCGCCAGGCGCTCGGCTTCGACACCGAAGGACGTCTCGAACGGGCTCTTCAACGGCATCCGGATGGTCCGCATCTCGACCCCGGTGATCTTCATCCCCGGACTCCCCCGTAGGCCGCATGCGGAGACGTGCGCTGCAACAGGTACCACCCCGTGCGAGCGAAACCTATGAACTTCCAAGAGCTGTCGGCCAACACCAGGGCCAGCGTCGACCGCAGCGCATATCGCCAGGACAGTGCCAGCGCCGGATCGGTCCGGCGGATCTGCTCGATGTCCCTGGGAATCCCGACCACCGCCAGGGTGACATCCTGGCCGGCCACCGGATCGCGAACGGGATCGCCGGCCGCGCCCTCGGCCAGCAGCGTCACCGCGCCGGCCCGTCGCCAGGACACGACCTGGCCGTCGGCGGCGACCGACCCGTCCAGCAACACGGCCTGCGCCTGGATCGTGCTCACTGCGGACAGGTCCCACCCGACCTGCATGCGATCGGTGGGCTGGCCGCGGTTCGGACCATCGTGCAAGACCCCGTAGAAGTCGACGAAGTAGGTCTCCGGACGGGCGCCCAGCCTGGCCATGTTGAAGAAGGCGTTCCTGGCGATCAGCGGGTCGAAGGTCCAGGTGATCTTGGTCAGCCCGCGCTCCATCGCCCACTGCCGCTGGTGCCACTTGAGCGCCGCGCCCACTCCCCTGCCGCTGGCGCCGGGCAGCACCCCCGTGATGTGCGAGTGCATCGCCGATCCCAACGGTTCGGTGAAGAACGCGACGCTGGCGCCCACCATCTCCGCTCCCGGTTTGTAGGCGCCCACCAGGTAGTTGCCGCCGTGACCGAGGGCCCGCAGCAGGTGCGGCTGGATCTCCGACGTCTGGCCCGGCGGGATCTCCCACACCCGGTCCAGCACCGCGCAGGCCTGCTGCATCTGTTCGAGCGTCTCCAGCGGCCGAACAGTGACAGCAGAGCGTCGAGCGGCCGAGGCGGCCGCGCCGGCCGCATCGACGAGCAGGCTCGGCAGCGGCCATCCACCGGTCGAGGCCGTCATCAGCTCGGCGGGTCTGACCGCGTCGGTGTCGGCGTTGCCGTCGGCGTTAATGTGTCTGTCGGCACCGAGGACGATGCGGGGTCAAGCAGGTCGCGGATCAATGCCACCAGCAGGGCCGACCGTGGCACCAGCGACGCGAGGAGTACGTGCTCGCTGTCGGCGTGCGCGCCGCCACCGATGGCACCGAGGCCGTCCAGCGTCGGCACCCCGACGCCGGCGGTGAAATTGCCGTCGGACGCGCCGCCGACCGAACTCTGGGTGAACTCGCCGAGGCCGTCCCGCCGTCCGAGGCGAACGGCCCGCTCGAACAGTTCCGCGCCGGAGCTGACCTCCATCGGCGGACGGTTGATGCCGCCGAGCACCGTCAACACGCTGCCGGGCAGCGTCGGCGCGATCGCGCGCACCGCCAGGTCGACCCGTTGCTGTTCACCCGCAGTACGCGCGCGGACGTCGACGTTGAGGAACGCGGACGCGGGCACGGTGTTGGTGGTGGTGCCCGCCCCGGCCACCGTCGGCGTGACCGAGGTGCCCAGCGCCGGATCGCCCAAGGTGCTGACGGCGAGGATCAGGTGAGCCAGCTCGACGGACGAGTTGACCCCCTTCTCCGGCTCGGCGCCGGCATGCGCGGCCCGTCCGGTCACCTCGATGCGGTACAGCGAGGTGCCCTTGCGACCCGTCTTCAACGACCCGCGTGGTCCGGCACCCTCGAACACGAAACACGCCTCACAGCCGCGGGCCTCGTCCTCGATCAGCCACCGTGAGGTGACCGAACCGATTTCCTCGTCGCCGGTGACCAGCAGCACCACGCCGTCCAGCGGGGAGCCCCGCTCGATCTGCACGCTCAAAGCGTGGATCGCTTGGACCAGCCCGGCCTTCATGTCGACGGTGCCCGGACCGCGGACGACGCCGGCCTCGTTCGACCACGGGTGGGTCAGCAACGATCCGATCGGCCACACTGTGTCGTGGTGGGCCAGCACGATGATCCGGTTCGGGCCCTTGCCGAACCGCCAGCGCAAGTGGCTGCAGCCGTCGATCTCGATGCGGTCGGGAACCGACCCGAGGCGGCCGGTGCCGATCGCGGCGATCAACTCGGCGCTGCGCCGGACCGCAGCCAGGTCGGCCGACGGAGACTCGCACCGCACCAGCCGTTCGAGATCGGCCAGCATCTCCGGCAGCCGGCTCTCCAAGGCGGTGCGCCACCCGCCCAGGGGTGCCGCTACCGCTGCCCGGTCCTGACCCGATGACGGGGACACGGGGTGGTTCACATCACGAGACTGTAGCGGGTGTGGCTGGGTTTGCCCTGGTACCGCGAGGTGACCGTGCGGCCCAGTCAGGCGGCCGGCTCCTCCCCGGACAACGCGGCCTGCAGCCGGTCGCGTTCGGCCCTGCGCTCGGCAGAGGATCTGGCCAAGGCTTCGTTCACCCTGCGACGCGGTCCGGCGAACAGCAGCCAGGACAGCGGCAGTTGGATGACAACCGCGAACAGCAGAGCGACGATCAGCGGCATGAAGATCATCAGCAACGCGGTCAGCACGGCCACCAGGGCCAGCCGGAGCAGGGAGTACACGGCCAGGTAGCCGAACAGGTGGGACGGGCTCGCCCCGGCTGGGGTTTCGGCAGGAGTTTCGGCAAGAGTTGCAGCCGGAGTTGCGGCAGAGCCCGCGGACTGGCCCGGTGGCGGAAACGGAGTGTCTGTCGACGATGGCGCCGCTGTGTTCGGGGCCGGCGAGCTGTCGGCCGGCAGGGCGAGAGCTGAGTCGGCCGGTGGTGGGATCGACGTCTCTGCGGACGTGGCTGCGGACGTCGATGCGGCCACGGGCCTGAGCGGGTGGTCGCCGCGTGGGTGCCCCTCGCCCTGAGGTGCCGTCGATCCGTAGGTGTCCATTGCTCGTCAAGCGTAGTCGCGGCCGGGTGCCGTCGAGCCCGCGTCAAGCAGTGACAGCAGGGGCCTCGAACAACCGCCGACCGATGGTCAGTTGGTGCTGGGCGGAGTGCTCCTCCCGGTGGGCCGGTGCTCGAACCGGGTGGCGAGCACGACCGTCGTTCTGGTCTTGGCCACCCCTTCGATGGCACGCAGTCGCCCGATGCAGCGATGCAGATCGTCAACGCTGGCCACCCTGACCTGGACGACGAACGCCTCGTCGCCAGCAACCCCGTAGCAGCTCTCGACCTCGGGGATCGCGTCGAGCGCGGCCGCGATCGTCTCGTCGCTGCCGTACTCACCGGGCTCGATACCGACCAGGGCGGTGACCCCGAGCCCGATCGATGCTGGATTCACGGTTGCCCGGAACCCGGTGATGATCCCGTTGGCCTCCAGTTTGGCCACCCGCTCGTGCACCGCGGAGGACGACAGCCCAACGAGCCGGGCCAGCTCCGCGTAGCTCGCCCGCCCATCAGCCCGAAGCGCATCGACCAACCGGCGATCGACGGCGTCCATAGGTTCCTCCTCTGCCTGTCCGACTACGGCGGCGCCGGCCGGAGGTCCGTCCTGCCTGGTCACGTCCGGTTACCCGAGGTCACGATCCGACAACGACGGTAGCGGCTGTTCCGGCGGGCACTGTGCCAGGGAGGTCTTCGGGTAGCCCCGCGTTGTTCGCGATCGGATGATTTTCGGCACGGGCCGCCAACGTTGGCGGCCCGTGCAACACTTCAAGCCTTTCGGGGGGCAGGGGCGCTGGACTGCCCTTCCGATCCTCGTTTCAAGGCAAATCCGCAGTTCAGAGGCATCGCCTCCATCCGAAACGGGCCCCCGCGGCAGCCTCGGACGGGTGACGGACATCGGTGCTATCACAGTCTGAAATCAGATATTTAGTACCTACTGGAACATTATTGACACCTGCCTCTCGATGAACCGAGACGAATGTCGCACAATGGACACACGCCGTCCCGGCGCACGAGGCCAGTCGGGGCCTGAAAGGGAGGTGCACGTGACCATGGAGATTTCTGAGAGGTTGCTGACCCCGGGGGAGGTGGCGCTGATGTTCCGAGTGGATCCCAAAACCGTTACGCGGTGGGCTTCCGCAGGACGCATCGGCTCCATCCGGACACCCGGTGGGCACCGCAGGTTCCGCGAGTCCGAGGTGAGTGCTCTGCTGGCAGACCTCACCGTAGACGCTTCGCGGTCGACCGCCTGATCGTCCGCCGGCACGCGCGGTCACCCGGTTGGGTCGATCGGCGGGTGCCGGCAGGTCAGGACCGCTCCACGTCCCGGTTTCGTTGATCACCGTCAACGGAACCGGGACGTTCTCGTTTCACAGATGCACACAGTCGATCCTCGCTCTGCGCGCGATCCGAGAGCAGTATTTTCTGCTCATCCACCGCGCCCCGGATATGCGTACTCTGAAGGGCACTGAGGAGGTGGCCGATGTACATGCTCGTGGCAATCGGCGTGACGATCCTGGTGATCGCGCTGGCCTGGCGTGGGATCGGCGCACGCACACCGGGATCCGACCAGTCCGGCACCGGGATGACCAGGCCGACCCGTTCGGCGAAACCGACCCGAACCCTGGCACCCGATGACGATCCTGACTTCCTGAACGAGATCGACCGGAAGCTGCACGGCGAGGACAAGAGCGGCTGACGCCGTCAATCGCCCTCGGTCAATCGCCCTCGGTCGATCGCGCCCCCGGGTCGATCGCCAGGGCCACCGGTTATTCGACCCAACGATGGATCGACGGCCAGAGCCTCGCGTTGCCTCGCCGGTGCTCGTCGGCTAATTCAGCCCGGCGTACGAGTGCAGCCCGGACACCACCATGTTCACGAAGAACAAGTTGAACATGATCGATGCGAAGCCGACCACCGAGATCCAGGCCGCGCGCCGGCCGCGCCAGCCCGCCGTCGACCTGGCGTGCAAGTACGCCGCGTAGATCACCCAGGTGACGAAGGCGCAGGTCTCCTTCGGATCCCAACCCCAGTACCGTCCCCAGGCGACCTCCGCCCACAGCGCCCCCGCGATCACCGCGAACGTGTAGACGGGGAACGCGACGATCGCGGTCCGGTAGGCGATCCGGTCCAGCGTCGCCAGTGACGGCAGCCGACCGAGCAGCGACCTGTCGGTCCGTGCGGCCCCAGCTTGCTCGGCCGCAGGTGATCCGACCTCCGGCCGAGCGGCGTCGAACCCGCGAACACCGGCAATGTCGTTTCCCCCGCCGCCGCCGCTCGGTCGCAGCGCAGCCAGTCGTCGCTCGTACCGGCCCCGCAGCAGGTAGAGCACTGACGCGGCGCCGCTGACCATCAGCACGCTCGACGAGAGCGCGACAGTCGTGACGTGGATCCACTTCCAGTACGAGTTCAGCGCCGGCACCACGGGCGCCGCCGGGACGTACAGCACGGTGCCGGCCACGAACGCCAGGATGACCACCGGCAGCATCACGAATGCGCCCATTGTCCTGGCGCCCGTACGGGCGAACACGATCAACCAGCAGATGGTGATCGCCGCACAGATCACCGAGGTGAACTCGTACATGTTGCCCAGCGGCAGCCGGCCGACGGCCAGCCCGCGGGTCACCACGGACACCACGTTGGCGATGACGGCGACGACCGTCACGACGACCGCGGCACGACCGAAACGCACGCCCCAGGATGCGGTCGGCAGCGGTGCGATCAAACCGATGGCGCCGGTAGCGCCGCCGGCCACGTTTCCAGTGACGCCGCTGCTGCCGCCGCCGGTCCGGGTCAGCGTGGAGGTGCCGCCGCGTTGGGCCGCCCGTGACGCGACGCCGGCCGCCTGGGCGTCACCTCTATCCCCACCGCGTCGGGAGGCCAGTTCGATGGCGTAGCAGACCAACGCCACGACATACCCCGCCAACGCCGCCTCGAACGCGAGATCGGAGATCTGAGCCATGGTCTCGTTCATCTTGACATCACCGGCCTTCTGGCGCGCCGCGCCGTGCTCGTGCCGTCATCGCCGGCCCGGTTCGGGCAGCGCGGTCAGTGTGGAGAACTCTTCGCCGTACCCGGCCTGGTCGGTACGCGCCAGCCCGCCTATCTCGACCACCGTACGGTCCGCGGTGCCGTCGCCGCTGGTGACCCCATCGTTCCGGCCCGCAGGGCGCAGCCGGAACCACACCCGCCGGCGTTTGATGATCAGCGACACCATCAGCCCGCTGAGGAGCAGCACCGCGGATACCAGCGCCCACACCTGTGCCGGGTCGAACGACGTCTGCAGGGACACCCACTCGTTGTAGCCGGTGAAGGTGATCTTGGTGCCGTCGTCAAGCGTGACCGACTCCCCCATCATCAGGTTGGTCCGTTCCTGCTTGACCAGTGCGCCCTTGTCCACCTGCGAGGTATCGATGGAGAAGATCGACTGCGAGCGGCCACCTTCCATGCCCAGATCGCCGCGGTAGATATCGATCGCCACGCCCGGATCGTTGGCGGCCGGGAAGGATGACGTCATGATCCCGCCGTGCACTGAGGCGGTGGGGGCGAAGATGCCGACGATCGCCAGCTGCTGCTTGCGGATGTCGTCGCCGGTGACGCCGGGCGGGTCGGTGACCTTGACCGCGCCCTCCGAGGTGAAATTCGGGTCGTTCGGCTCCGGGGCGAACTGCTCGGCGTAGTCGCGCACCGAGCCGTCCGGGTAGGTGATCTGGAAATGCGGACTGAACCCGTGGCCCAGCAGGTACAGCCGCTCGCCGTCCATCCGCAACGGGTCGTTGACCCGCAGCGTCGCGTCGTGCCAGGTGTCGGTGCCGGCGTCCGCGCCGGCCTGGTAACGCACGGTGGCGGCGAACTCGGTTGCCTCGCCCTGGTCGGTGTATGCGGCGTGGAAGTTCTGCAGGTCGACGCAGAACGGCACCATCTCGGTGCCGTCCACCAGCAGCCCGGGGCGGAAGTTGTCGTACGACGCCGGAGACGTTGAGCAGAACTGGGACCCGGTGTTGACGATCACCGACCCCTCATAGCCGACCAGCTTGCCGACCGCGATCGCGATCAGCAGCCCCAGTAGCGACAGGTGGAACACCAGGTTCCCCACTTCGCGCAGGTAGCCCTTCTCGGCTGAGATGGTCAGCGCGGAGTTGGGCAGCGCGGAGTTGGGCAGCACCGTGGTCGCGGCCAGGTCGCTGTCGGCCGCAGCGGTTGTCTCGCCCTCGGCCGCACCATTGGCCCCCACCACAGCACTGCCACCTACGTCAAGGGCGATGCCGCGAGCCACGCCCGCGAGGAGCTCGCTGCGTTGCTCGACCCGCCAGCCCCGCAACCCGGCGCGAATGCGTGCTGCCACCTCCTGCGAAGTGCCGTCCACCTCGAGGCGATGGTGATGCGGCAGCCGCGACAACTTCCGGGGGGTGGCCACCGGCGGCATCCGCAGCTGACCGATGAAGGACAGGCTTCGCGGCAGCACGCAGCCGATCAACGACAGGAACAGGGCGAGATAGATCGCTGCGTACCAGGGCGAGGCGAAGACCTCGAAGAGGCCGAGGCGATCCAGGATCGGACCCATCGTCGGGTAGTCCAGCAGGTACTGGGCGGTCTTCGCCGAGTTCAGCGACCACTGCGGCAGCAGAGCGCCGGGCAGCGATGCCAACGCCAGCAGGAACAGCAGGATGAGTGCGACCCGCATGCTGGTCAATTGGCGCCAGACGTTGCGGCCCGCGGCCAGCAGCCGGCCGAAAAATCCCTGCCCGGGAGGCAGCGGCCGCCCGACCGCCGAGGCGGCGTCCGGGTCTATCTGCAGATCGGCGTCGGTCGGCTGAGTGCTGTCACGGACGGTCACCTACAGCACCGTCCCGACGCCGGCGATGCGGCCCTGCAGCCAGGCGATGAACGTCCCCCACAGCCCGGTCAGCATCAGCAGGCCGAGAACGATCAACGAGATCGCCCCGATCAGCTGAATGGTCCTGGTGTGCCGGCGCAGGAAGCCCATCGCTCCGGTGGCCCAGCCGAACCCGAACGCCAGCAACAGGAACGGGATGCCGAGACCAGCGCAGTAGAAGATCACCAGGGACAGCCCTCGCCAGGCGGACCCGCCCCAGTCGGTGGCGTTGGCCAGCGAGAGCACCCCGACCAGCGTCGGCCCCAGGCACACCGTCCAGCCGAAGGCGAAAACGGCGCCGAGCAGCGGGGCCCCGAGGATCCGGCCGGTCGGCCGCACGTGCAGCCGTCGTTCGTTCTGCAGGGGGCGGATCAGCCCGAGCATCACCAGTCCCATCACGACCGTGACGGCGCCGCCGACCCGCATCAGGGTTTCGTTGTTGGCCAGCAACGCGCGGGAGAGCCCCACAACCGCGACCGATTGGGCGACGAACACGACGGTGAACCCGGCCACGAACAGTGCCGTGGCCAGCACAGCCCGGCTCCGGACCGCAATGCCGACCCGCCGGCCGACGCTCGCCGACTCGGCCCCGGTGGCTGAAACGCCCGCCGTCACCGGCAAACTCGCCGCCGTCGGAGCCCTTCCGGTCGCCGCCGG
>JBBQJM010000044.1:0-13072 GCA_038325895.1 Mycobacteriales bacterium | reverse complement strand
TGACGAGCAACTCCGAGCGGCCGTGGTGGAGGTCGGCACGGAGACCGGCGTGGACATCGCGGTTGAGCGGGTCGGCATCGCCCGACGGGCCAAGCGGCTGATCGTGTTCGACGTCGATTCCACGCTGATCACCGGCGAGGTGATCGAGATGCTGGCCGAGCACACCGGCACCAGAGCGGCCGTCGAGGAAATCACCACCGCCGCGATGCGCGGCGAACTCGACTTCGCGCAGTCGCTCCGGGCCAGGGTGGCCATGCTGAAGGGGCTGGATGCATCCGTGCTGGACGAGGTCGGTGCGTCGTTGGTGCTGACCCCCGGGGCCAGGACAACGGTGCGGACGCTCAAACGCCTCGGCTATCGGTGCGGCATCGTCTCCGGCGGGTTCACCCAGGTCACCCGGCATCTGGTCGACGAACTCGAGCTCGACTTCGCCGCGGCGAACACCCTGGAGGTGATCGACGGGCACCTGACCGGACAGGTCGTCGGCGAGATCGTCGACCGCGCCGGCAAGGCGAAGGCACTGGTCAGGTTCGCCGCCGAAGCGGGCGTGGGGCTGAACCAGACGGTCGCCGTCGGCGACGGCGCCAACGACATCGACATGCTGTCAACAGCGGGCCTCGGGATCGCCTTCAACGCCAAACCGGTGGTCGCCGAGCATGCCGACACCACGCTCAATCAGCCGTTCCTGGACCCGGTGCTGTTCATCCTGGGCATCTCCCGCGACGAGATCGAGGCGGCGGATGCCGCGGACGGCACGCTCCGCCGGGTACCGCTGGACTGATTCGACCCGGTACCGGTCGGCACGAGTGACGAGATGAATACCTGGGTCGCGGTGACGCCAGCGAGGGGAGTGCGATGACGGCCGTTGCCGGATTGCCACCGGTGCTCGGATCGGCTCTGGCCCCGCTGCGGGAGCGGTACGCGCACTGGCTGGCGCTGAGCTCGGACGAGGTCGAGCGCGGCCGGGAGGAGGCCGCCGCGGACATCCGGGCGATGCAATTGGTGCTGCGGATGGAGCGGCAGGAGCCGCCGTCCTGGCACGGGGCGATGCGGGCCGCCGTCACCGGGGCAGCGTCGATCTGTCTCGACCCGCGCAGCCAGCCGGGCGGGGAATGGTTCGAGGCGGTCCGCGACTACTGCGTGGGACACATCCGCAAGGTGACCCGCCGGGCCAGAGGAGCGCACTGGGTGGCCGCGCAGGACCTGCCGGGCGTCACCATCGAGGTCGCCGGGACCCAGGTGCGCGCGCTGGTACCCGGGCTGGTGAGCGAGCTCGACCCGCGGATCTCCCGGTTGCAGGTGGGCGGCACCGACGTGCCGGTCGATCCCGAACCCGTTCCCGGTGCCGAGCCAGATTCGACAGCCGGGCCCGAGGGCGTGTTGCAGGTCTGGACCCCGACCGAGCCCGTGATGACCGTCGGCAAGGCGATGACGCAGGCCGGACATGCCGGCATGATCGCCGCCGCGCTGCTCGCCGACACGGACCAGGCCGCGCTGCAGCGATGGGCCGGACACGGCTGCCCGGCCGTCGTCCGCCGGTCAGCGCCGGCGCCCTGGGCGGGACTGTTGGACGCCGTCGCGGACGGGCGGCGCGGGTGGGCCAGCGAGCGGCTGCTGGCCGTCCGGGACGCCGGGTTCACCGAGATTCCCGCGGGTACGGTGACCGCGATCGCCGCCGCCCCGCACTGAGCGAGAGCACGCGCCGTGATCGAGTCATGGTGGGTACCTTCAACGTTCATGAGGCTGGCGACATTCAACATCCTGCACGGGCGGTCCCCGGCGGACGGGCGGGTCGAGCTGAACCGGCTGGCCGATGCGGTCCGCACCCTGGACGCCGATGTCCTGGCGCTGCAGGAAGTCGACCGGCTGCAGGAGCGCTCGCAGCTGGCCGATCTGACCGCGGTGCCGGCCGCGGCGATGGGGGCGGTGTCGCACCGGTTCGTGGCGGCGCTGTCCGGAACACCCGGCGCGGCCTGGATGGCCGCAACGGGTTCGGAGTTGCCGGACTCGGCGGCTGACGGGATCTCACTGCTGTCCCGCTACCCGGCGACCGGCCGGCAGGTGCTGCGGCTCCCGCGGATCCCGGTTCGGTTCCCGATGTGGCTGGCCGGTCCGCGCAAGGTGATCGTGGTGCACGAGGAACCGCGTTCGGTGATCATCGGCAGGTTCTCGACGCCCGCCGGGCCGCTGGTGGTGGCCAACACCCATCTGTCGTTCGTCCCCGGCTGGGGGCGCCGGCAACTGAACCGCGTGCGGCGCGACCTGGCCGCATTCGCCGATCCGGGTGGTGATGATGGGTGATCTGAACATGCCGTGGCCGCGGCCGGCGGCGATCACCGGTTATCGGTCGCTGGCCGAGCACCCGACCTTCCCGTTGCAGACGCCGGACCGCCAGCTCGACCACATCCTGCTGCGCGGCGACTTCGGCGAGGTCGTGAGCAGCAGCGCGCCGGCGCGCCGGCACTGCCGCTCTCCGATCATCGCGCCCTGATGGTGGATCTGGCCGTCGGCCTGGGGTGATCACCGGGCGCGTCAGGACCCGCTGGTGATCCACAGCACGCCGTACGGGTGCAGCCAGACGTTCCCGTCGCTGCCGGGGTGGATGCGGTCGCCGGTGAGGGCATCGACCCCGCCGGTCAGCCCCAGTTCGGCCAGTCGCCACCCCGGGAACGGCCGCCACGAGTCGGTGACGTTGAACAACTCGAGCAGCGGGCCGAGTGGGTGCCGCCGGAGCACCGGCAGGATCCCGGGGTCGGCCAGCTCCGGGACCTCCGCTGCGACCGACGCGTCCAGATGCGGCAGCGACGAGCGCATCGAGATCAGGTGGCGGAGCCCGGCGAAAACCCGGCCCGCCGCGGTGCCAAGGTCATGACGCTGCTCGGCGACCTGCCAGTCCATCCGGGGCCGGTGCACCCAGCGGTTGTCGTCGGAGTGGCCGGGTTCGTCCGCCCAGTGCGGGTCGTTCATGGTGGCCAGCTCGTCGCCCATCCAGATCACCGGGATGCCGCCCCACCCCATGATGACGGCGTGGCCGAGGTACAACCGGCCGACCACCCGGTCCACGTCCTCGGCCGACGCAGCAGTCTCCAAGCCGGCGAGACTGGCTGCGCTGCCGCTGATCCGGCGGTCGCCGGTCTCCGGGTTCGCCTGGAAGACCAGACCCCTGGCGGGTGATCCCGGGTAGCTGCCCGAGTAGTAGTCCGACAGGAACGACTGGTGCCAGAAGCCGTTCAGGCCGACCGCAGCCGCGTCGCCGGAATCGATGGCCCAGCCGATGTCGTCATGGCAGCGGATGTAGGTCACCCACGTGGTGCTCGATGGCACCGGCGGGATGGCGCGGAGTGCGTGCGCCGTCAGGGTGACGTCCCTGGTGGCCAGCATCGACCATATCTGCACCATCAGGCTGTTGTGGTAGGCGATGTCGCTGACCTTGCCGTGGTGCGCCCCCTGACCCAGGTAGTGCACCAGGTCCTGCGGCGCGACGATCGCCTCCGCCTTGAAAAGAACTGCGGGACAAGCGATCCGGGCCACCGCGCGAAGGGCCTGGGTGATCGCGTGGACCTCTGGCTGGTTCTGGCAGTTGGTGCCCATCCGCTTGAAGACGAAGGCGATCGCATCCAGCCGCAGCACCTGCACCCCGGCGTTGGCCAGGAACAGGATGATGTCGGCGTACTCGGCGAAGACGTCGGGGTTGCTCCAGTTGGTGTCCCACTGCCAGGTGTTGAACGTCGTCCACACCCATCCGTTCAACTCCGGCGAATAGCTGAAACTGCCCGGCGCGAAATTCGGGAACACCTCGGGCAGCGTTGCCTCGTAGCGGTCGGGTTCGCTGCGGTCGCCGAAGAAGTAGAAGTAGTCGCGGTAGTGCTGGTCGCCCGCGCGGGCGGCCTGCGCCCAGGCATGTTCGGCGGCGACGTGATTGAGCACCAGGTCCATCACCAGGCTGATCCCGTTGCGGCGCAACGTCGCAGCCAGGTGTCGCAGGTCGTCGAAGGTGCCGAGGTCTGCCCGCACCGCTCGGTAGTCGGCCACCGCGTAGCCGCCGTCGCTGTACCCCTCGCGCGGTTGCAGCAGCGGCATCAGGTGCAGGTAGCTGACGCCGAGTTCGGTCAGGTAGCCGATCTTGTCCTCGATGCCGGCCAGGTCACCGGCGAACCGTTCGGCGTAGGCGGCGTAGCCGAGCATGTGTTCGTCCAGGAACCAGCCAGGGTCCAGCGTGCGCTCCATGTCCAGCCGTGCGAGTTCGCCGTCCCTTTCGGCGAACGCGACGGCGGCCGAACGGATCAGCCGCTCCTGAAGGGCGCGGACGTGATCGGGCTTGTAGACGGCGGCAAGCCCGTCGTGCAGGTCGTCCCACCAGCGGTCCAATCGCAGGCCGAAAAGCTCGCGACGATGCGCCGATTCTGCGCTCAGTGCCTCGTCGGCCACGGCATGGATGTCGGCGGGCGCGGATGGCATGGCGAGATTGTGCACCAGCGCCGGTGCTCCCGCCCGCGGCACCGGCGGGTCGCGGCGCGCACAGGTGCCGGGCGACACGTGCGCGCAGTGTCGCCGCGTCGGTCCGACAGGTGACATCCTCACCATGGCTACGGTGGGAGGACCTGCCGGTGCCGGGTGGCCATCCAGGCCCGCCGGCTCGCTACCCGACAGGTGGCGACGCCGTGGGCCAACGGCAGAAATGGGGCGCTGGAATGGGTGATCGACTCCGCCGGCCGACGATGAACGACGTCGCCAGTGCGTCAGGGGTCAGCCTGAAGTCGGTGTCCCGCGTCATCAATGACGAGGTGGGCGCTTCGCCGAAGACCAGGGAGCGGGTGCTGGCGGCGGCTCGCAAGCTCGGCTACCGGCGCAACGACGCCGCTCATGCGCTGCGCCGCGCGGACGGCCGCTCGGCGTCGATCGGCCTTGTCCTCGAGGACGTCGGCAACCCCTTCGCTTCGGCGCTGAACCGGGCCGTCGAGATGGTCGCCAGCCCGCAGGGCAGCCTGGTGCTGGCGGTCAGCACCAACGCCGACCCGGATCGCGAGGAGCAACTGATCTACCGGCTGCTGGCCAGGGCCGTGGACGCGCTGGTGATCATGTCGTGCCGTCGCGACCATTCCTTCCTGCAGCCGGAACTGGATCGCGGCCTCCCCATCGTGTTCGTCGACCGCCCGGCCCGCCGGATCGAGGCGTCGACGGTACGGGTGGCCAACAGCAAGGGCGCGCACGACGCCACCGCCCACCTGATCACCCACGGACACCACCGGATCGCCTTCCTCGGCGACCGGCCGTCCCTGTACACCGCCGACGAGCGCTCTCGTGGATACCTTCGCGCGCTGCGGGAGGCCGGGTTGCCCTCCGACGCCGCGATTCAGTGGCGCGGAGAATCGGACAGCGAGCACGGTGCATCAGCGTTGTCCGCCATGCTCGATCTGCCCGACCCGCCGACCGCCGTGTTCGCCGGAAACAATCTGCTCGCCGTCGGAGTGGTCGCCCTGCTGCGCCGACGCAATCTGCAGCACCGGATCGCCGTCGTCGGCTTCGACGACCTGGACCTGGCCGAGGCGGTGGACCCGCCGCTGACCGTCATCGAGCAAGACCCGAGGGCGATCGGTCGGCTGGCCGCCGAGCAGGTGTTCGCGCGGCTGGCCGACGGTCAGGCGGCCATCAAGGACATCGTGGTGCCCGTGCAATTGATCCCGCGAGGCTCGGGCGAGATTCCCGGGCCGTTCGCCAGCAAATAACCTCGCCGGACCGCGGGTGGTGGTCCGAGCAGGCGTTCCGGGCCGCAGACCGATCACTGGGGTCGATCACTGGCCGATCACTGGCCGATCACTGTGGCCGATCACTGGGGCCGGTCACGGCACCACCTCGACGCCCGCCTCCCGCATCGCGGTGATGGCGGCCTCGGTGTCGCCGGCGTCGAGTTCCACGAACCGGGTGAGCGACAGCGGGACGGTCACCCGGTAGCCCAGCCGCACCCCGTCGATGGCGGTGGACTTGACGCACCAGTCGCCGGCCAGCCCGACGATGGTGATCGCCATGATCCCGCTCTCGTCCAGGATCGCGGAAAGCTCGGTCTCCCTGGTCGACCCGGTCGGCAGGTGCAGGACGGAGAATCCCGAGTAGCCGTCCTCAGGGCCAGAACCCTTGCGCACCAACGGTCCGTGCACCGGGATCTCCGGCAGCAACTCCGCGCCCTTGCTGTCGATGACGGTGTGCACCGGCCAGAGGCCGCCGTGCTCGGCGAAGTGCGGAGTGACCTGCGGGTGCCAATCCTGGGTGTAGACGACCGTTTGCCCGACCGCGACCGCGTCCCTGATCAGCTCCGCGATCGGCGCGATGATGTCCTCGGCTCCCCGGACGTACAGCGAACCCGTCGGATGGCCGAAATCGTGTTGCATGTCGACGACGACCAGCGCGTGGTCGCGCCCGGCGTCCAACACCGTGGGCGGCGTGCCGATCGGGTCGCTCATCTGCTACCCCTGTCTGGGTCGAACTCGCGTGTCGCTGTTGGTGGGCCGTCGGGTCGGCCGGTCGGGTCGAGCCGGATGTTCAGCCGGGGACCAGCACAGTCTTCAGCGCCGGGTCGCCCTGCGACAGTTTGAGCCCTACCCACGGCAGGCTGACCATCGCGGCCCGCAGGTGCTCTCGAGAGTCCTCCAGGGTGGGCAGGTCGTCGACCGGCCGTCCGCCGCGCACGAACGGCACCGGCAGGGTTCGATCGCCGGGTTCGGCCGCAGGCGGCTTGCCCACCCGGAAAACGACCTCCTCGTCCGCGGTGCCGCTGGACCGGTGCCGACGCAACGCCGACTTCCGGCCGCCGTGCGAGGACTTGTGCTCGCTGCGCTTCTCCACCGGGCGACCTTCCACCTCGACGAGCTTGTAGACCATGCCGGCGGTCGGCGCGCCGGACCCCGTCACCAGCGCGGTACCCACCCCGTAGACGTCCACCGGGTCGGCCGCCAGCGCGGCGATGGCGAACTCGTCCAGATCGCCGGACAGCACGATCCTGGTCCGGGTGGCGCCCAACTCATCCAACTGCGCGCGGGCGGTCTTGGTGAGCACCCCCAGATCGCCGGAGTCGATGCGGACGGCACCCAGGTTCGGGCCGGCCACCTCGATCGCCGTGGCGATCCCGAGGGTGATGTCGTAGGTGTCCACCAACAGCGTGGTGTCGATGCCGAGGCTGGCGACCTGCGAGGCGAACGCGGCCGCTTCGGAGTCGTGCAGCAGGGTGAAGGAATGCGCCGCCGTGCCGCCGGTCGGAATGCCGTACCTGCGACCGGCTTCCAGGTTGGACGTCGAGGAGAAGCCGGCGAGGTAGGCGGCCCTGGCGGCGGCGACCGCCGATTCCTCGTGGGTTCGCCGCGAGCCCATCTCGATGAGCGTGCGGTCCCCGGCGACGGACACCATTCGCGCAGCGGCGGACGCGATGGCGCAGTCGTGGTTGAGGATGGACAGCGCCAACGTCTCCAGGATCACCGCCGCGCCGAAGGTTCCGGTGACGGTCAGCACCGGCGAACCGGGGAAGTACAGCTCTCCCTCCCGGTAGCCTTCGATGTCGCCGTCGAAGGCGTAGCCGGCCAGGTAATCGATCGTGCGGCGGTCGAGAACCGGCTCCAGGCGCGACATCTCGGCGTCGCCGAAGCGGAAGCGGGTGATCGCCTCGATCAGCCGGCCGGTGCCGGCGACGACCCCGTACCGCCGCCCGGGTGGCAGTCGGCGGGCGAACACCTCGAACGAACACGCCCGCTCGGCGGTCCTGTCGGCCAGCGCTGTCTGTAGCATCGTCAGCTCGTAGTGGTCGGTGTACAGCGCGGTCGACCCGGCGGGCGGCTCGCCGCCGGATCGCCCCGACGCAACGGCCCTTGGTCCTGTCATCGGGCGAGCCTATGGCGTGTGCCGCACCGGCGAGCCGCGCCGAAGAGCGGCGGCGCGCCGCTAGCCTTGCCGAAACGACTGTGGCGGGGGCATGCGGCCGCCGATTCCGGGAGGCGTCATCAGGGCACCGACGAAGGACCGACGACGGACGACGATCGGCCGCATCCGGGGACCGTGGATGCTGGCGGTGGTGGGGCTCGCGACGGCAATGACTGCGTGTGGCACCGGGACGCTGGACACGTCCAGCACGGACTCGTCGCTCACCTCGTCGTCAGCGCTCGCCCCTGCTTTATCCTCCGTGCCGGCCGCTCCGCCGACAAGTGCGCCACCCTCGTCGGCGGTCCCACTGCCGGTTGCCGCGACTCCGTCAGCAGCCGGCACTGCCGCTCCGGCCAGCGCGGCACCGGCTCCGGTGCCCCCGGCGCCGTCGCCCACCCCGACGCCCGCGCCGGGTCAGCTGGTCGCCGGTCCCAGTGGCCCGTACACCGACTCGCCGCCCTGCCCCGGGGTGAAATGCGTGACGCTGGCGATGACTGGGGACCTGCTGCTGCACCCGGAAATCATCCAGCAGGCCCGCGAGGACGGCGGGGAAGCGATGGACTTCTTGCCCATGCTGGCCGCCCAGCAGCCCTACATCCAGGGCGCCGACATCGGGATCTGCCACATGGAGACCCCGCTCGCGCCCGAGGACGGCCCGTTCTCCAACTACCCGGCGTTCTCGGTGCCGCCCCAGGTACTGCCGGCCATCGTGCAGACCGGCTACGACGCCTGCACCACGGCCAGCAACCACACGCTGGATCAGGGCACCGAAGGCCTGAACCGCACCCTGGACGACCTGGACGCCGCCGGTTTGGTGCACGACGGCTCCTACCGCACCGAGCAGGACAGCAAGAACCCGGTGATCATCAACACCCCCAGGGCGCGGGTCGGGTTGATCTCGGTCGCTTACGACTGGAACGGCTTCGAACCGGACTATCCGTGGCAGACGTTCCGCATCGACACCGACCTGATCAAGGCGAAAGCCAAGGCGGCAAAGGCGGCGGGCGCCGACCTGGTGGTGCTCGCCATGCACGCCGGCGAGGAGTACCAGTCAACCCCCAACGCCGAACAGAAGAACGCCGCGAAGACCCTGCTGGCCGATCCCGACATCGACCTGCTCTACGGCCACCACGTGCATGTGGTGCAGCCGATAGAGAAGATCAACGGGAAGTGGGCGATCTACGGTCTGGGCAACAACATCGCCGCGCAGGGCTCGGAGATCACCGGCACCCGCGACGGGTTGCTGGTCAGGGTGCAGTTCAGCCAGGACGCGGCGGGCACCTGGACGACCAGCGATGTGGCGTGGGTGCCGTCGTACCAGGACCTCTACTCCCCGTACCGCTGGTGCGCGCTGGGGGGCGGAAATGTCTGTTCCTCGCCATCCGAGGACGCGGACAACCTGTCAAGGACGGCTGCCACGGTGAACGAGTGGGGCGCGGACACCGACGGCGCGCACCTGCTCTGAGCACCCGTCCGTGCCTGTCCGGTGCGGCCGGTCCGTGCCAAAATGGTCGAGTGTCCGGCTATCGATGGCGATTGCAGTGAGCGTGCCAGTGAGCGTGAAGAAGGGCGTGCAGATCCGGGCTGCGAGAGCGACCAGTGCCCCCGCGCCCGAACAGGTCGAGGTCACCGAGCCCGTCGTCACCGGCGACGTGCCGTGGGTGACGATCGTCTGGAACGATCCGGTCAACCTGATGTCCTACGTCACCTTCGTCTTCCAGAAGCTGCTCGGCCACCCCCGCCCGAAGGCGCACGCGCTCATGCTCGACGTGCATCAGAAGGGCCGGGCCACCGTCTCGTCCGGTCCGCGGGAAAAGATGGAAGCCGACGTCGCCAAGCTCCAGGGCGCAGGCCTGTGGGCGACGATGGCCCGGGACAACTGACGTGCGCCCCTTCCGCCGCCGCCTCGGGCGCTACACGGCCGTGTTCGAGGCCGCCGAGGCCTCCCTGATCGCCGACCTCGTCGATCAGGTCCGGCAACTGCTGGCCGGGCGCCGGTCGGAGACACCGTCCGACCCGCTGGCCGAGCTGACCGGGATGACCGTGGGGCCGTCCACGCCGCCAACGGACCCCGCCGTTGCCAGGCTGCTCCCGGATTTCACCACGGATGACGCCGAGCTCTCCGCCGGCCTGCGGGTGCTGCACGAGCCGGACGTGATCGCGGTCAAGGACGCCGCCGCGGTGACCCTGCTGGATTCCCTGCCACGAGGCGGCGGGCAGGTCCGGTTGGACGATGTGACGGCGACCGCGTGGATCACTGCGTTGAACGACGTCCGGCTGGCCCTCGGGGTCCGGCTGGAGATCACCGAGGACGACGTTCCGCCGCCCGGCATCGACGACCCGGAGAGCGCGGAGGCGGCCATGTACGCCACCTACCGCTGGCTGTCGGCGGTGCAGGATTCGCTGGTCACCGCCTTGATGGACTGACGGATGTGGCCGTGGGACGGGCCGACCCGGCAGCTGGTGCGGTCGGGCCGCTGATTCCAACTTGCCCACCCCACCTCGTTAGGCTGGGCGACGTGCTGAGCATTCCCGCCGACATGGTCAAGGCCATCGTCGCCCACGCCCGCGCCGATCACCCCGACGAGGCGTGCGGCATCATCAGCGGCCCGGCCGGCTCCAACCGCCCGACCCGGCTGGTGTCGATGACGAACGCCGAGCGTTCGCCCACGTTCTACCGCTTCGACTCCGGCGAGCAGCTACGGCTGTACAAGCAGCTCGACGCGGCCGACGAGGAGGTGGTGGTGGTGTATCACTCGCACACCGCCACCGAGGCCTACCCGAGCCGCACCGACATCTCCTACGCCGGCGAACCGCAGGCGCATTACGTGCTGGTGTCCACCCGTGAACCGGATTCGCACGAATTCCGGTCGTTTCGGATCATTGACGGAGTCGTCACCGAGGAGGATGTGGAAATCATTGCGGCAGGTCCTGACGTTGCATCCGTCAGTACGCGCGAAGCCGGCAGCCAACCGGTCAGCGCCGCGACCGACCTGGTGCAGTCCTGACGCCTGCCACGAGCACCTGGATTTCAGCCGCATCGTCACCACCCGCATCCGGCCCCGGATTGCATCCGAACAGCACCCTTTCCGAACAGCACAAGGAGAACTGATGAGCGTCTCGGTGTCCGTCCCCACCATCCTCCGGCCGGTGACCAAGGGGGAGAAGACCGTCAGCGCGGAGGGCACGACTCTCGCCGAGGTGATCACCGACCTGGACAGCCGCTACGCCGGGCTGGGCGACCGGTTGGTGAAGAACGGCGCGCTGCATCGCTTCGTCAACATCTACGTCAACGACGAGGACGTCCGGTTCACCGGCGGGTTGGAAACTACCGTGGCCGAGGGCGACGAGGTGACGATCCTGCCCGCCGTTGCCGGCGGATCGTCCCCCGCCGGATTGAGCTATTGATCGGGTCGACTCGGCGATGGCCCGGTACGACAGCCTGATCGACGCGGTCGGCGGCACCCCGCTGGTGGGGCTGCCGCGGCTGTCCCATTCCCCTGGAGTGCGGTTGTGGGCCAAGCTCGAGGATCGGAATCCTACGGGATCCATCAAGGACCGGCCCGCACTCGCGATGGTGGCGCAGGCCGAGGCGTCCGGCCAATTGCGGCCGGGCTGCACGGTGATCGAACCGACAAGCGGCAACACCGGGATCTCGCTGGCGATGGTCTGCCGGGTGAAGGGCTACCGACTGATCTGCGTGATGCCGGAGAACACCTCGGAGGAACGCCGGCTGCTACTGCGGGCCTACGGCGCGCAGATCATCTCCTCCCCGGCGGCCGGTGGTTCGAACGCGGCAGTGGCGCTGGCAAAGGAGCTCGCCGCCGACCATCCGGACTGGGTGATGCTCTACCAGTACGGCAACCCTGAAAACGCGCTGGCGCACTACGCGACCACCGGCCCCGAGTTGCTCGCGGACCTGCCGACCATCACCCATTTCGTCGCCGGGCTGGGCACCACCGGCACCCTGATGGGTGTTGGCCGGTACCTGCGCGAGAAGGTGCCAGACATCTCGATAGTAGCCGCGGAGCCGCGGTACGGCGAACTCGTGTACGGGCTGCGCAACCTCGACGAGGGGTTCGTCCCGGAGTTGTACGACCCGAAGGTGCTGACCTCGCGGTTCTCCGTGGGCCCCGAGGACGCGGTGCGCCGCACCCGCGAACTGCTCGAGGTGGAGGGTATTTTCGCCGGCATCTCGACCGGCGCGATCCTGCACGCGGCGCTGGGCATCGCCGCCAGGATCGTCAAGGACGGCGGCGCCGACGCCCGCGCGGACATCGCGTTCGTGGTCTGTGACGGCGGCTGGAAGTACCTGTCCACCGGTGTCTACGAGGCCGGGGACGATGCGTCCGCGGCGCATGGCCTCGAGGGTCAGCTCTGGGCGTGACGGCACGCCCCCTCCTCGCCACCGTTGGCGGCAGCGGACGGCGGCCGGCAGGAACCGAACCGGCCATATGGATGTAGGGGACGTGGATATAGGGGATGTGGATATAGGGACGTGGATGAAGGGGGCGTAGGGGACGTAGGGGACGTAGCGGACTCTGCCACCTAGGGGTTCACCCCGATTCCCTCCCGCTCCAGTGTCGGTAGCCTGAATTTCATGAGCTCGTCGATGCCGTCCTCGCAGCCGTTCGACTCGTCGCGGTCCTACAACCCGGCGGGCGGCTTCGGGTCCAGCCCCGTTTCGGGCCAGAGCCCACCGCCGGCGAAGAAGGCCGGTTCAGCGTTGCTGCCGCAACGGATCAAGCCCGCGCTGATCACGGTGGGCGCGCTGGCCGCGCTGATGATCATCGTGCAGACCATCAACTGGGCCACCGGCTACCGGCTGGATTCCTTCGGCGTAGAGCCGCGCAGCCTGTCCGACCTGTGGAACGTGCTGACCGCGCCGCTCGTGCACGCCTCCTGGGGGCACCTGTTCTCCAACCTGATCCCCTTGATCATCTTCGGGGTGCTCATCATGCTCGGCGGTATCCGCCAGTTCATCGCGGTCACGGCCGTGGTTTGGCTGGTCTCCGGACTCGGCGTGTGGCTGGTCGCGCCGGCGAACTCGGTGACCCTGGGCGCCTCCGGGATCGTCTTCGGCTGGCTTGCGTTCCTGATCGCACGTGGGGTGTTCACCCGGTCCTGGCAGCACATCGCGCTCGGGGTGGTGCTGCTCGCGTTGTAC
>JBBQJM010000043.1:0-13184 GCA_038325895.1 Mycobacteriales bacterium | reverse complement strand
AAAGACGCCGCCGGGTCCGGTATACCGGTCCAACCATTGTCGACCATCGCAGTCCTTTCTCCTGTCCCCAGCGCTGTCATGTTGCTGGGGAGATCTGTTTGGTGCCAGTTGCCGGTGGCCGGGACACGACCGCGCTCCGTTCGACTATGCCTACTTCAGGCCCTGCCTGGTTACCGCTGCCGTCCAGTACAGCCGTTCGGGCATGGCCGGTGATGGTGACGACGTATTGTCCCTGAGCCGATGGTGGTGTCTTCGGCGGTGTCCCGCACGTCGGCCACCGCTCGTCGTGTGGTACGACCGGCACTTCGGCCTGGGTCGTCGGGTATCCGACCCGCAGGATCATCTGCGGAGGCACGCCGGCGTCCATCACCGTGTCCCGGATCGGGCGGCGGGTGCGCGGCACGTCCAGCGGCTGCGCCAACGGGCAACTGGGCAACCCGAGCCCGGTGGCGGTCAACAGGATGGCTCCGGTCGCTTCCCCGGTCAACAGCCAGCAGGAAACGTCGTCGGTTGCGGCGCCCAACACGATCAATGTGCCGAAGCCGCCCGAGTCAGTGCCGGTCGCGGGTTCGGCGGGCATTTCCGGATGACTGAAAGACTGATGATCAGCTGGCGACCGTCGGGGTCGGTGCCCGGCAACAAACGGGAAGGGCCGGCGAACAGTTGGATCGATTGCTCACCGACCCGCCACCGCCACGGCTGGGAGTTGTGCAACGACGGCGCCCTGACCGCCATCCGAATGGCGGCTCGCACGGTGCCAGGATCGGGCAAGCGATTGTCCATACCGTCCACCTCCGCTAGTTCCGTGGCCAACCCGGACACGACCGCCCGCTGCTCTCATCGTCGGCCCATCCACCAGCACCCTCACAGGGCCCAACGTCCCGCCGCCCCGGGCACCACACCCCGCGACCGCCGGACGTGGGGAGCTCGCCGGTGGCGGCGGGACCCGAGTCGTGATGGTGACGGCGGGTATCAGCATCGCCGCTGACATCGCCATCAACGTCGGCGGCCACCGCCGGCGTCCGCGGCGGCAGTGCTCCGGTCGGCTTGGGTAACGGTGAGCAGGGGGACGGAGCCTACAGAATCTGCTTGGCCAATTCGCAGGGAGGGTCGACCGCCGGACACACCAGCCGTGTCGTTGGTGCGGCACTGTTCGAGTGTCGGCTCCTGGAGGATGCTGTTTCGATGGTGCGAGCGCAAACTCGTTCATTCGGCCGCTTGGCGGTGGACCGGATCAGGCAGGACCGCGGGCTGCGGCTGCTGACCGCCGCTTCGATGGTGGGTTTCGGTGTGATGGTGTACGTCGTGGTCGTCGGCGGTGGCGAACTGGCGGGACGGACCGGGGCGAGCGCGTGGCTGTCGGTGTTGTTTCGCGATGGGGAATTACCTGGACGGCCTGGCCGCGATCAGCCCATCGTTCGTCACGTTCGACTCGGACGTCGACACGGTCAACTGGGCGTATGGGAAGCAGTCGCAAGCCGGACCGGCAGTGTGGAACTGCGGCAGTGATTTGGCCAACGAGCAGATCAGCGGCGGCGCCACCCATGAGGAGACGACCTACGTGACCGGCACCTTCGGCATCACCCAGGGCGTCAAGCTGTTCGACACCGTCGACACCGAGATTTCGGCCAGCATCAGCGTCCGGCACACCTGGACCAACATCACCACCGACACCTACTCCATCGGTGAGAACATTCCGGCAAAGAGCGTCGGCTGGCTCGGGTCCACCCCGTCCTCCGAGTCGGTTTCCGGCACCGTGACCGCCACCTCGACCCGCGGCTACCCCGTGGTCATCTCAAACATCTCATTCACCGAGCCCGGACTGAACAGGGCCAACAACCCGGCCCTGAACTACCAGCACGTTCCCCACACCCGGGCCATGACCACCGACGAGATCAGCACCTACTGCACCATGGACAACGCCGCCAACACCACCGGTCACCACGAAAGGGATGCGAGGACTACAGCGTCATCCGCAAGCACATTTCCGGGGTGGTGTCGGGTTGCGAATCATGGGAGGTCAACGTTCGCCGGCCGGGTGGATTCGTGATTGCCGCACCCGCTGCGGGAAGCCGGACGTTCACGACCCAGTCAGGCCGGGCCGAGTTCGTTGTCTCCCCGATCAAGGTGTACGGGTTCACCTTCATCGGCAGGATAAGTGCCGTCCGCCCACAGACCAGGTGCGAACGGTTCACCTTGGTCGAGATGTGCGTGCCGGTGTCCACCTCCGGGTCCGGCCAGGCGCGGCTCATGGAGTCGAAACCGTCAGCCTGGTTCAGCTTTCACCAGAGTCTGTGCGCTCCGCTTGGGCCCATCGTCCCGAGCGCACGCCGCATGGACACCTTGAATGCCTTGACCCGGCCGCATATTCCTTCTGATGCCCGACCCGTCATGTCCGATTCGGCATAGTCCCCAAGACTGTGCGGTCACGCATCGTCGCTCCCAACCGACCGGCCACCGAGTCAAGAACTGTTGCCACAAGGCTTGTCCAACCTCACCGGCCAATGGGCGGATAGGTACCCGCGCCTTCTGCTGTGATTGGGACACCCCCCAACTGGTCAATCAGCGGGGCGACTGCTTTCCCGCAATGGCAGCGGCCGGATCGGCGTCCGGAGAACCAACGGACGGCCAGTTCACGCGGTGGCCCGGCGCCGGCGACGCGTGACAAACACCAACACAGATACCAGCGACAAGATGACCGCGACAACGACAATGCCGGCGACGACCCGGATCCAACCCAGGTCGCGGCAGTCGCTCAGTGGATCGTCGTGCGTCAGCGAGCACGTCATGAGTGCCGCTTCGTCCTCCCCGTACCGGGCCGTCAACTCCGTTTGGAAGTCTTGCCATTGTCGACGGGTTTCAGTCATGGCCCCCGCGACGGCCAGCGCGAAGTTCTCCCGCACCATGCCGCGTGCCGTCGTCGGTCCGGTGGCTTCGCCCGTGTTCGGATCGACAAACCCATTGTCCTTGTTCAGGGCGGCGTGGGTCACTCGGCCCGCGCATTCACCCACACCGGGGACCTCGTCCCGGAGGACAAAGCAACCGGTGGACAGTCCTGACGGCACGAGCGGAGGAGTACCGCTGCGAAGGTCCAGGATCGGACTCGGCGCGGGAAGATTCAGACCCGGCGGATTGCCGTCCCCCATCGGATGGTCCGGGTCCGCCTCGTCGGCCCAGTTGCTGTGGGCATAGAAGTCCTGCGCTCCGTGCAAGACCCGTCCGAATGCCTCCAGGGACGCGCACTTGGCGCGCTTCTCGGCGACGTCGAAGACCTTGCACTCGGAATCGAAGTTCGCTTCATCCCCGACGATCTGGCCACCGCCGTCGAGTAGTGCCGCAGCCGCCACCACCGCCTCTTCGAAACGGCCTCGCAGATGGCTGACGCAACCCAGGAGGGCGGCAGTCGCCTCTTCGCGGGTGCGAGGATAGTCATCGACTTCGAGAAAGTCGGCATTATCGCAATGCGCAGTTGGATCGGCTATCTCGTCGCTGTCCGGTGCGCCGACACCGCCGAACTCGCGGTCGTGTCCCGCAAGGAAGTCCATCGATCTCGCCGAAAAACAGACCTCACCCAAAGGCGCCTCACCGGCGCAGGCCAGCGACGCACGAGTGATCCGCTCATGCTCGCGGTGCTGACCACCACCGTCAATCGTGCCGAAAGCGGCGGCCACCGGGGGCGGCAACGTGACCAACACCGCCACAACCACGACAAGGGACAATCCCACGAACCGTGGCCGCTGCCGGTTCACCTCAACGCCGAGCAGGCGTACGACCGGCCCGCGCCGTGGCGTGGGCCAGTTCGGGGCAAGGGAGCAGGCCGATCACTGTCAGGCAGGGCTGCGGACATCATGATGATGCCTCCCAGGACAGGGCAGGTCACCGCCAGACCACTTCTCTCACGTCATCGAAGGACTGCTGCAACGACCACGACAACGGATGGCGTGGGGTTGGCATCAGTCTGCCGGTGACCGCGGATGGAGGCATCCCCTGATGGGGATGACTGGAACAGTCGGCTGCGCCCCCGGCCTGTCGTCGGTCCTGCGCGGTCACCTGCGGCCGTAGGCTTCCCACATGCCACACGAGGTGACCGAAGCCGACACCGCCGACGCGCTGGGCAGTGGTGACGTCCCGGTCCTCGGGACACCGCGATTGATCGCCTGGATGGAGGCGGCCACCGTGCGGGCCGCTGCCGCCGAACTCAATCCCGGTCAGACGAGCGTCGGCACAGCGATCCGCATCGAACACCGCCGTGCGACGGCGGTGGGAGGCATCGTCGAGATCACCGCAACACCACCGCGCGAACCCGGCAGCCGTTTCTTGACCTTCGAAGTGCTCGCGGTCGATGGCTCGGGACAGGTTGTCGCGGCAGGCCAGATCGACCGGGTCATCGTCGAACGAAACAGGTTCCTCGAGGCAGCATCACAGCCAAGGCCTGCTCACTGATCGGCCCGCGGCGACCACCTCCCGCCACACTGGGAGCGGGTCAGCGGCAGGCCGTGTTGGTGAATCGTCCACGCAGGATCGAGTTCGCGCTGCCGCACAATTAGATTGGCGTCGCCGCGGTCCCGAGCCTACCGGCCGTGAACTCGCTGTCGTCGGTCCGTCCGCGAGCGCGATCGCGGTTCCCGGCCCGGCAGCGCCCAGCGCGGCCAGCAATTGATCCGCCGTTTCCACGGTGACCGTCGCGGCCGGGCACCGGACCTCGGTGTCGGCGGGGAGATTGGCGCTCGGCGAGATAGCTTGCTGCGCAAGTGATCCATCCACGGAACGATCTGTCGAGGACTCCGCCGAGCACCCGCCCGCGGCGACAAGGGCGCCGGCCACCAGCACCAGCACCGCGCCGGCCATCCAGGCCCGCCGCCGGACACCGCGAAGCTCCCGGGCTCACGCGGCCGGGCGCCGGCGGCGCCTCTTTCTCGCCATGGCCAGTGAGAAACGAGCGACGGCAATGATGATGGGGACGCCAAGCACGACGCTCCACAACATCAACACGGGATTCCAGCGCAGCACAGCGGTCACGGTGTCGAACCAGGTGGTTTCTCGCAGAGCAGCGCCTGCCACCACCAGCGACGCGGACACGTTGGCCCTGCTGTTGGCACCGAGCGTGGCGCAGTCCCCACACCTCCGGCGGCGCCGTTGACGAGGACCCACTGTCCGGACTGCAGGCGGTCACGATCTCAGATTGCGTGCAGGGCTGTGATGGCCGCCGTCGGCAGCGTCGCCGCCTGCTCGAACGACAGGCCGGCCGGTTTGGGTACCAGGAGCGCCGGGTCAGCGGCGGCGTACTCGGCGAAAGCGCCCCGAGCGAACCCGAAGACCTCATCACCGGGCAGCAGGCCGCGCACATCGGTACCGACCTCGTCCACCCGGCCCGCGACGTCGACGCCCGCGATCCGTGCCTTCGGCCTGGTCACGCCGACCCCGCCCATGAGCCGGGCGATGCGCGGGTCACCGCACAGCATGTGCCAGTCATATGGGTTGACCGCCGCGGCGTGCACCTCGAGAAGCACGTCGCCCGAACCGATCTCGGGTTTGGCCTGCTCCACCAGATGGAGGCTGTCCGGCGCGCCGAACCGCTCCTGCACGATCGACTTCATCAGGCACCCCGCGGATGAGTTGACAGCACTGGGAAGGTCAATCGCGACAGTAGCGGGCGGACCCTGGACAAGTCCGATTCTGCTGCCCCGCAGGGCATTTTGCGGTGCGCCCCGCCGCTCACTCCCTCGCTATGGTGCATCCGTACGGAGTTGTGGGCGATCGTAGGTCGATCGCCTAAGCAAGCTGTGGCTTCTGGCCGGGTGATCGTTGCGGCGGTTGATGTATTCGGGCAGTTCGCCAGGGGCGCCGGCGCCGACAACCCACCGCGGCGGGGCGGGCGGCGACCCGGCCGAACTCCCCGCCGCACTGTGCGCGCGTTACGGTGCTGCTCGTCCTTCCCGCAGCGTTCGTTCCGGTGGCTTCCCGCTTCGTTCTCCGCGGTCGTCAACGGGTGATCGATGTGGAAGTGACTGACCGACCATCATGGACCATCTCCGGTATCCCGCCACTTCGACCGAAAGGGCTCCGCGACAATGGCTTTGGGTGACATCGTCGAGATCGACGGCCGTACCGTTCTCGTGCTCGGGCAGGAGCTCGATGTCGACAAGGGCCAGCCGGATGCCGGTAACGCCCTGTTGCATCGGGTGGAAGACACGCTGTTCCTGGTGGATACGGGTGTCACGAAGGAGTTCCGAGATGCGCTGACTCGTGCGATCGAACGCGTGGGGCCGTGGCACAAGCTGGTTCTCCTGACCACCCACGGCCACGTCGACCACATCGGCAACAACGATCTCCCGGACAAGTGGGCGGCAACCCGGGATATCACCGTCGAGCACTACGTGCCCGCATACGACCTGCCGCAGATGGTGGATCCACAGCACTACTGGAAGGCGACCTTCGACCGGGTCGTCGGGGTGGCGCGGTTACCGGCGCCGCCATCGTTGGTCGCCAACAAGGTGGTGTCGCTGTTCCAGCCGCTGCGTCCGTTCGGCCGGACGACCCGCGCGTTCGAGGAACTGCCGCTGGAGCGGTTCGCGGTCGGAGCGCAGCGGCAGACGGGTTGGAGTTTCGCGAGCGATGCAGTGCGGGTGATTCGAACCCAGGGCCACTGCAGGGGTCACGTCGTTGTCTATTTCCGCGATGCCGAGCTGCTGCACCTGGGCGACGAAGGCAACGGCGCGTGCGGGGTGATGCAGGACTCCGATCAGCTCAAGTTGCAGTCGATCCTGTCGACCGTCGCGGCGATGGTCGAGGAGGGCACTGTGCAGCGGTTGACCGACGGTCACACCTTCGAGGTGTTCGACCGAGTCGGTGCCGGCGCGCATCTGGAGCTCCTGCTGGACCAGGCGATGGGCCCGCAGCAGGTCGCGCTCGACGTCGTCGGCGAACAGCGATCGATGAGCCCCGAGGAATTCGTCACGGGCTACACCGCGGGGATGAACAAGCTCAAAGTCGGCGGGGCCAACCCGAATCCCCTGTTCACAGCGATGATGGCGCTGAACCAATTGCGAGAAATCGGTCTCGTGCCGGCCGAGGGTCACACCGACAAACCATGGCAGCGACCTGATCTGGTGACCCCAACCGTGCCGGACGGCCAACCGCACGGACTTGCGATCATCTCGGCCGCCGCGGAAATGATCGAGTGGAAGCTCCGCAAGCTCGATCACTGACGCCGTCACTTCGGCGAGCGCCCCCGTCTCCTACCCCTTCCTCGAATTCACCATGGAGCACATCATGGGTCCCGATTAAAACTTCGGCGAAGAATTAAAGTACGGGCTCACCGTCATCCTCGACGCCCTCGCCACATCACTCCCCGCCAACGGCGGCGCACCTCCCTCCCGGCCGCCGATCACACCATCAAAGCCTGCCAAGGCACCGTCCGGAACGCCCAGCGAGTGATGACGGCGGGGTCATAGGCGCCTCAAGCTGTGGCTTCGGGTGGCTCATCCCAGCGGCAAAGGGGCTGGAGCTTCGAGCTCGTCGAGTACGTCACGCATGTACGTCAGCGCGTGCCGAGCGTCGAGCCGCGGTTCGGGTGACCGGTCGTGGTCAGGGATGCGTTCCGCAATGGCGGCGATCCGGTCGGCGGCATCGGCGACGAGGGTTCGGGCAGCCAGCGCACCGAAATCGCCGGCCGCCCCGAGGTAGTCGAGCACGCGGGCTGCGGCCGGAAGGCGGTCGATCGTTGCCATCATGTTGATGAACTCGACGGCGGCGTTCGTCGCCAGGTCCGGGTAGTCGGTTTCGAGGAGCTCGGAGACGTAGGCGCGGAGAATCCGGAACGCCGCCGCCCGGTTCCCCAGGCGAAAAGCGGCTCGTGCCTCGATCGGCTTGTTCACCGAGACGGTCCGGTCGGGAACCTCGACGCTGACCGCCTCGTCGAAGAACCGGTCAGCCAGGTCCGGTTTGCCCTGCAACAACGCGGAGTAGCCGAGCATGCTCAGCGCCACGTACAGCAGGGTCGGCGGACCCTGGGCGCGATAGCGAGCTGCGAGGGTCAAGGCGTAGTCATCGAGTTCGGGGAAGCGCCCGGTGCTCATCAAACCCGCGGCCACACCGCCGGTCTCGGCCAACTCGGCCGCGTAGGCCTCGCCGTGCCGGCGGAACCAGGCGACCGCGGCAGGCGCGTACCTCGTCAGCCCGTCGCCGTCATCGTCGAAGTAGGCGCGGGTGTAGCGGACCAGAGGATGGTCCGGGTCCCCGTAGCGGTGGACGAGCCTCTCGTACCGGTCGCGGTCTCCGCCCTGCTTGCACCGGTAGGTCATGCACACCAGCCAGAAGGCGACGTCCTCCATGTCTGTCGGCGGTGTCAGGGCGAGGATTTGTTCGGCCCAGTCGCTGATCTCGGTCTGCTGCCGCAGGTTGACCTCCCCGAGAACGGGGCGGACGAGCGCGTCGGCCAACTCACCGTCGCCGGTGGCGCAGGCCCAGTCGAATCCGGCCCGGAGGTTGGGCCACAGCTCGGCCAGGCGGGCGACCCCTTCGGCCTCGGCCGGGCCGACGAGCAACCGGTGAATGCGGGTCACCTCGTCCAGGCACCACCGCGCGTGCCGCCCAGCGATCAGGCAGGAGTCGTCGTCGGTGGAGAGCTGCTCGGCGGCGAACTCCCTGATGGTCTCCAGCAGCCGGAAACAACGACCGAACCGGCCGGACTCGACGAGCAGCATCGACCGCTCGACCAGCTCCCCCAATAGGTCATCGACAGCGGCCAGGCGCACATGAACGGTGCCGGTCGTGGGGTCGGCGGCAACGCTTCCGGCGGCTGCGACGTCGAACGGCCCGGCGAAGATCGACAGCCGCCGCAGAAGGACCTGTTGGGGTCGGGTGAGCAGGTCGTAGGACCACCCGATGGTGGCGCGCAGTGTTCGGTGGCGTTCTGCGTCGGTCCGGCGGCCACCGGTCAGCAGGTGAAGGCGATCGCCGAGTCGGGCCACCATGTCCGGTGGGGCCAGGGTTCTGCTGCGAGCCGCGGCTAACTCGATGGCCAGCGGGATGCCGTCCAGGCGACGGCATATCTCCTCGACGTCGACCCGGGAGGCAGCCGCATCAAAGGTCACGCAGACTGCCCGCGCCCGCTCGTTGAACAGCTCGGTAGCCGGTCCGGCCGGGTCCAGGGGTGCCACCGGCAGGAGTTGTTCATCGTCGATGCCGAGACCTTCCCGGGACGTGGCCAACAAACGGACCAACGGGCAGCCCTGGGCGATGGCCTGGGCGAATGCGGCGGCACCGTCGACGACGTGTTCGCAGTTGTCCAGGACGAGCAGCGCCGGTCCTGACTGCAGGGCCGCCACCACCGATCCCATTAGGGTGCGACCCGGGTGTTCCTTGACTCCCAGAGCATCGGCCACCGCGCGGGGTACGTCGCTCGATGAGGTGATGCTGGCCAGTTCGATGAGCCATGCGCCCGTGCGACCGAGGTCGGACAGCTGCGCCGTCGCCAGGGCGAGCCGGGTCTTGCCGATCCCGCCCGGCCCCACCAAGGTGACGACCGGGGACTGGGCCAGCGCCCGGGCGATGACATCGAGGTCCTGATCACGGCCGATGAGGCGCCCAAGCCGAGGCGGAATGTTGCCGGGGCGGTGGTGCTGGCCGCGCAGCGCCGGATGCTTCCCGCTGCCGATTTGAAAAATGTGCTGCTCGGCGGGGTCACCATCGAGCCGGTACACGCCGAGATCAGGGAGGTCGCTGCGGTCCAGCAGTGCGGCAGTGATTGCGGACGCCAGCGTTTGGCCGCCGTGGCCAACGGCGGTGAGCCGCTCCGTCTCGTTCACGGCAGCACCGAAGTAGCCGTTCGCTGCTTCATCGGTCTCTCCGGTGTGCAGCCCGATCCGCAGCCGTAGCTCGATGCCCCCCGGCCAGGGTTCGCTGCTCACCCCGAGTTGCAGCTCGATGGCCCACGCAGCGGCGTCGTCGGCCCGGTGGAACGCCGCACCGAACGACTCACCGCCGATGGCGAACAGGAACCCGCCCAACCGGTTCACCGCGGCCCGCACCAGCTCGTCGAGGCGGGCCATCGCGGCGGCCGTCTTCTTCCTGTTCGTCGCCCACAACCGGGCGGCATCCTCGACCTCGCAGAAGCCGAATGTCACCGTCCCCGTCGGACGAGCAGACGCTGCCTCCGACGGGCCGCCGCCGCGCAGTCGCTCGTCATGGTCCAGGATCCGCGACTCCAAATCCTTCAGCCGGGGGCCCGGTTCCACCCCGAGTTGCTCCACCAGGCGCCCGCGGGCATGCTGGAACGCCGCGAGCGCATCGGCCTGCCGCCCCACCCGGTACAGGGCTGTCATCAGCAGCGACCAAAAACCCTCCCGGAACGGATAGTCCGCGGTAAGTTCCGTCAAAGGCCCGATGACCCCCGGCGCATCGGTCTCCACCCGACGCGCAAGGTCGGTCTCCACCGCACCCAACCACCGCTCCACCAGCCCGTCCACGACCGGTGTCAGGCCATCTGCGTCCAGTCCGGCCAGCGGCGTTCCCGTCCACTCCAGCAGCGCCGCCTCGACAGCGCCCGAGTCGAGCTGCCGGCGGAAACGGGCAACGTCGACCGCGTCGGCCGGCATGGCAAGCCGATAGGCAGCACCGCTCCGCACGATCGAATCGGCACCCAACCCGGCGCGGAGCCGAACGACATAGGACTGCAAGGTCTTCTCCGCCGTCCGAGGTGGCGCATCACCCCACACCAGCTCCACCAGCCGGCTGACCGGAACGACAGACCCGGCGGACAGGGCGAGCACCGCGAGCACCGCCTGGCACTTCGCCGGACCAATGTCCAACGGCACTCCGCCGTCGGTGACGGCGCTGACACCACCGAAAAGACCGATCCGCACCACGGGCAACTCCCGCCCTATCGGGAATTGCAGCTTCCCACAGACATGGTTCGGTGTCCTACGACACCGCAGACCCGAACCGCAGCCGGCGCGCGGACGAACGCAATCTGCCCGGCAGTGTCGTCGTTCAGACCGGCAAGCGCGACCGGCGAGGACCCGACCTGGCAGCTCAACCGTCCCGCAACCGGGCTTCGACCGTCTCCCAACCCATCGCTGTCACGGTCTGTACCGCGGCCACCAAGAGTCGCGGACAAGGGAGAAGCCATGATCTCGAAGACGGCAATCAACAGCAACGCCGGGACGGACCCGAACCGGTCCATTCGCAACGGCAGCCTCACCGCAGGAATCGCACTCCTGCTCATCTCCGCGCTGGCCAGCTTTGGTTACTTCGTTGCCGTGAAAGGACTGGTCACGCCAGGAAATGCAGCCCAGACTGCCAAAGACATCACCGAGTCGCAAGGATTGTTCCGGCTCGGCATCGTCAGCCTGTACCTGGTGATCCCACTCGACATCGTTGTGGCGTGGGCGCTGTACCGGGTCTTCAGCCCGGTGAGCAAGAGCCTCTCGATGCTCGCGGCAGGCCTGCGGATTGCCTTCGCAGTGGTCTTCATGGTGGCCATCAGCCAGCTCGTCGGGGCGCTTCGGCTGCTCAACAACGACGATTACCTTGCGGTGTTCAGCCCTGACCAGTTGCACGCCCAAGCGCTCATGGCCATCAACGCATTCAGCGATGTCTGGCACGCCGGCCTCTTCCTGTTCGGTCTCCACCTTCTGGTCATCGGCTACCTGGCGTTCAAGTCCGGATACGTCCCGAAGCTCATTGCAGTCCTGGTCGCCATCGACGGTCTGAGCTATGCGGTCGACACCCTCGGCACCGTGCTCTCCCCCGGCCCCTGGACCGACACCGCCAGCTTCACCTTCATCGGTGAGCTCCTGTTGGGACTGTGGCTCGTGATCCGCGGCCCACGCCTCACCGTCACCGAACCGGGGGCCCACAACCGGCCCGCATCGGACCCGATGACGGCCCCGCGATAACGGTGATGATCGGACGCGGCGAGACAATCGCCACCATCGTTCATCAAGCACCGCAACACATCGAGAGATTCCCAGGCCCAGGCCCGGGCCCGACCGGAAGGCCGATGTGGACAGCCTTCTCCGGCGTCCCGAGATTTCTCAAGGCCGTCGAAGAATTCGTGGACTACGACCTGCAGGAATCATCCCCGACCACCGGCGCAACCCTGCGACATCGGCAGACGAAAAGGAACCGATATGAGCACCGTCAACAGCAAACCCGAATTCCGTTCGCTGGACAGAGGGGAGGGTGCAGTGACCTACGAGGTCAACGGCACCGGACCACTGATCATCTGCATCCCCGGCATGGGTGACCTGCGCAGCAGCTTCCGGTTCCTGCGACCCCAGTTGCTCGCCGCCGGGTATCGGGTGGCGGTGATGGACCTGCGCGGCCACGGAGACAGCGACCATTCCTTCGCCGAATACGGGGACGTCCCGACCGCCGGGGACATCAAGGCCCTCGCTCTCAAGCTCGGTGGCCCGGCGATGTTGGTGGCCAACTCCATGGCGGCCGGGTCGGCGGTCCTCGTCGCGGCACAGCAACCAGAACTCGTCAGCGGACTGGTGCTGCTCGGCCCGTTCGTCCGCGAACCGGAACACTCCGGACTGACGCGCCTGGCCACCAGGGTGCTGATGGCCCCTCCGTGGGCGGCCACCGCCTGGAACCGCTATCTGCCCAAGCTCTACGCCGGGACCCGGCCAGCCGACTTCGCCCAGTACCGGGCAGCGCTGACCGCAGCGATGCGGCGGCCCGGGTACGCCAAAGCATTTTCCCTGACGACCCGCACCCGGCACCACGACGCCGAACAGGCGCTGCCCGTTGTCAGCGCACCTGCGCTGATCGTGATGGGCGATCAGGACCCGGACTTCCCGGATCCCACCATCGAGGCCCGCTGGATCACCGACACGCTGCATGGTGAACTCCTCATGGTCCCGGAAGCTGGGCACTACCCCCACTCACAGCGCCCCGAGCTCGTAGGGCCGGCGGTGACAACCTTCGCGCAACGACTCGACCACAACCCAACACCAACGCCGGCACCGGCACCGGCCATGTAAACACCGGCGCCCGCGTGACCATCGACAGTCCCCCGACCAGCCGGCTGTGACGCCGATCGCTAGCGCGGCGGGCACGCGTGCTGGCCGCGCAAGAGAAGCGTCGGCAAAGCCCTCGGCCGGGCACGGGAGCAGGGACTGTCCGTGGACGACAACCTTCCGTACGTCAGCGAATTCGAGCACACCTCGCCAAGG
>JBBQJM010000042.1:0-13213 GCA_038325895.1 Mycobacteriales bacterium | reverse complement strand
AACTGACCCGAGGGTGGCTACGCGCCCACCCCCGGTTCCACGTCCACTGCACCCCTACCCACGCGTCGTGGTTGAACATGATCGAAATCTGGTTTTCGATCCTGACTCGAAAAGTGTTACGGCGCGGCGAGTTTTACAGTCGGCAACACCTCGCCGAGAAGATCATCGAGTTCGCCTGCGACTACGATGACAAAGCGAAACCATTCCGCTGGACCTACGACGGCCGGCCCCTCAAGGCCGCCTGATGAACCCCCGCAGGACTACCGCGGTGCTGCACTAGAACTGCGCCTCGGCCGGCCGAGGCTGGCAAACACCGCACGAAACCCGGCCCACGAACGACGCCGTACCCAGGATGGCTCACCCGTTGACGAACGGGCGGTTCACCGACCGCTGAGCGCGGTGTACATGCTTCCCCAGATGCGTTGTTGGACTGATTGTTTGGCGCGAGATCGCGGAGCCCGGCACCGCTGCTCGAGCAACGAACGCGCCGGCCCTTTTCCGCGGCGGACGCCCGTGGGCCAGGCGTGCACCCGACTGGGCCGCCGACGGCCCGGTCAGGGGACGCTGGCCGGCTTATCGGAAATGCCCTGTTCCACAGCACCGACCTCGAGAGGGATGCTGATCATGCAGAAGATGACTCCGCGATGGCTGCTCTGCGCGACTGTGCTGGCAACCCTGGCCGGCTGTACCGCATCTGTGACACCATCGGTCAGCGGTGACACGGTCGCTTCGACGGTGGCTGCGTCGCCGCAGACCGCTACCGGCCAGGTGCTCTCTGCACAGCAGCTGCCGTTCCCGGCACCGCCCGGATCGGCCCTATCGGCGGCGCAACAACAGGCGCTGCAAGACCGCCTCGATCGCGCGGTCAGGGATTCCACCCGGCTGGTCGGAGTGACCGCCGCTGTGGTGTCGGTGTCTGGTTCCTGGACGGGAGCTGCCGGCGTCGACGGCGCAGGCGTACGCCTGGTCCCCGAAGCCATGATGGCCATCGCCTCGATCACCAAAACGGTCACCGCCGCGGAAGTGGTGTTCCTCGCGCAGTCCGGCCGGATCAACCTGGACGCGGCCGCGTCGACCTACCTCGACAATCCGCTGCTCCGGCGCCATCCCACTGTCCGACAGTTGCTTTCGCACACCAGTGGTATTCCTGAGTACATCACGCCCGCCCTCATGGACGCTGCGACCTCCGATCCGACCCGGTCGTGGACGGCACTGCAAGCCCTGAGCTATGCCATCGATCCCCCCGGTGATCCAGGGTCCCCATTGATGAATTACTCCAATTCCAACTACCTGCTGCTCGGTTTGCTGATCGAGAAGATCACCGGCCTGCGCTACGACCAGGCGGTCCGCCGCGACATGTTCGCCGGCGACACCGCCCGGATGGTCGTGCAGGACGCCGAGCCGCCGGTCCCGCCGCTGGCCGCTGCGGGCCGAAGTCCGGAAGGACTGCCCGACGCGGTGTCGGACGGGACGTTCGTACCCGACAGGTCGCTGGCCACCCTCGCCGGCGCCGCCGGCGGCGTTGCCGCCGACGCTGCGACCTTGGCCGAGTGGGGCCGCCGGCTGTACGGCGGGTGGATCCTCCCACCGGTACGCACGGTGGAACTTGCCACCGAGGTTGCCCCCGACTACGGATTGGGCACTGAAATCTTCGAACATTCTTGGGGACCGCGCGGCGGCGTGATCGGTCACGGCGGCGGGATCAACGGCTATGCGACCGTACTGGCGGTGACCCCGGCCGAGCAACTGTCCGTCGCGGTCCTCGGCGTCGGGCCAGGGGGTCCGATCGGCGTCATCGCCAATGAACTCGCCGCCGTGCTGCGGTCCTGACCAGGACACGACCATCGTGGACGCCCGGTCTGGACGGACGCGCCGGGCGCGGTCACCGCGCGGTGGCAAAAGGCGCTGAACGCCGCTCGATCAGACCCTCCGAAAGTATTCGTGGCAACACCGATGGAGGTGCAGGAAATGGGAATCATCGATTTTCGAAGTTCCTTCCCAGCGGCATCCGGGGATGAGCGGCCGGGAAATACCAGCGCCTTTCCCCGGGAATCCGCCTTGCTTGTTGACGAGAAACCGGAGGCCGACATGTCTCGAGTGAGCGCATCGCGGATCGCCGCCATCGGCGCGGCGCTCCTGCTGACGGCGTGTTCGACAACGATTGATGATGCGATGGCTACCCGCGCCCAAGCAGTCGATACGCAACAGGCAGCCTCGTCGCCGGCCCTGCCGTGGCCGCCGCCGTCTACGTCCACGCTGCCCCGGTCGCAGACGCTGGCCCTGCAGTCCGCGGTGCAGCGCATTGCCTCCGTCGCCGCCCCCGCAGGGATGCGTGGCGTGACGGCCGCCGTCGTCACACCGCAGGGGTCGTGGGCGGGCGCAGTAGGGGTCGACGGGGACGGTGCGCCGCTGGTCCCGGAGTCGATGATGGGTATGGCGGAGATCACCAAAACGGTGACGGCCGCCGAGGTGCTGGTGCTGGCCCAGGACGGCAGGATCGATCTCGACGCCGCGCTGTCGACGTACCTGGCCAGTCCCCTGCTCACTCCCCTGCTCAACCGCGGAACCACGGTGCGGCAAGCTTTGTCGCACACCAGCGGCCTCCCGGACTACGTCACGACGGACCTGCTGACGGCACTCCGCGCCGATCCCACGCGATCATGGAACGCCGAACAGGCGTTCAGCTATGCGCCCACCGTCACCCGCCCCCGTTTCCCGGACAGCGTTTCCCGGTCCGACTACTTGCTGCTTGGTCTGCTCGTCGAGAAGGTCACCGGCATCGGATACGCCACCGCGGCCCAGCGAGACCTGTTGTCCGGCAATGGTGATGAGCGGATCGTGGTGCAGGACGCCCAGCTGCCGTCACCTCCACTGGCCGCACCCGACGACTCCGACGATCTAGTTCCGGACGGACACTTCCTGCCGAACCGGGCGATCGCCAGCGCCGGCGGCGCGGCTACCGGGATCGCCGCCGACGCGGGCGCCCTGGCCCGATGGGGCTACCGCCTGTACGGCGGACTGGTCATGTCACCGGAGTGGACCGCAACGATGAGCATCCCCGTTACCGAGCGATATGGGCTCGGAACCTTCATCGTCGGGGACGGCCGGCAGGGGGATCTCGACTTCCGGCTGAGCGGTATCGGCGCCATCGGGCACCGCGGCTTTCTCATCCCCGGCTACCAAGCACTGCTGCTCGTCGTCCCCCACGACCGGCTGTCGGTGGCTGTGCTGACCGTATCGCCGAACGATGTCGGCACCGTCGAAACCCCGATCATCGTCGCGGACCTGATCGACGCCATGCGGTCCTGACCGCGGACCTTCGACGACACCTCAACGCTTCCAGCAGATATCCCACGCGGCGTGCACCGCGACCCCCTGCGCCACCTCGCCGACAGAGGGGCACGCCGGACACCGAGATCGACGCGGAGGTGAGTGAGAAGGGCTGTACTCGTTGTCCGCACGCTTTTCACCGTGCTGGCCATCCTCGGCCTGTGGCTCGGTGCGGACAGCCGGGTCCCGGGAGGCTGGACACCCACCAACCCTGACGACAAGCTCTGGCCCGACCGGCCGGAGACGCCCGATCCCCCCACCGGACCGGCCGAGTCAGCGCGGGGATCCTGATCAGCCCGTGCGGCTGCTCAGCACCGACGAGTTGTCGATCTTGAGTACGCCACCGTCCCGAACGAGCCGGTAGGCGGTGCGTTCCACCGACACCGTGCCGTCGGTGAAGTAGTAGGTGATGGTGGCCTCCACATTGTCTGGTGCTGTCCCAGTGACGTCAGAAGCAACCACTCGCTGCACGCCGCTCCAGAAGGAGTTGTAGTACTCCCGGTCCTTCGCGATCCCGGACTGGAAGCTCGGTGTCAGCAGTGCCCAGCCCGCGTCGGTGTTGGCCGGCATCAGGGCGTAGTAGTCGCTCACCGCGGCGGCCAGATCGCTGGCGGCCAGTTCGCTGGCGGCTTCCGCTTGCGACGCCGTGCCCGTCGCCTGCGGCTTATCCGAATCCACGCTGGGCGAGGAACTTTCCGGCGTCTGCGATGCGGCAGGCCCGGCCTGCTCCTGAGCCGAGGGGGCGGCAACCGCGCCTTGCCCACCGTCGCCGCGATTGACCAGGAAGAATCCCGCCGTCAGCGCGACCGCCAGGACAACCCCGACGACGGCCACAACCGCGCCCGTCGGAAGTCGCCGGCGCCGAGCCTCGACGGGGGACGACGACGTGACGCGGGGGCCGGTCGCCCGCTCCACAAGCGGGCGCGGTTCGGCGGTGCGTGGTTCGGCGGCCGGCAGTTCGGACCGGGAGACCGGCAGGGTTCGGGCGGCAACGCTCTCCACCTGTGACGAGCTCGCTGCGACCCGGGTGTCGATCGACGGCAGGGTCAAGGTTCGCGACACTTCGGACATGGTCGGCCGGTCGGCCGGTGCCTGCGCCAACATCCGCAGCAGCAGGGGCGTCAACGGACCGGAACGCTGCGGCGGGATGATCTGACCGGACGCGACCCGGTGCAGGACCGCCATCGGGTTGGGCTCGAGTCCGAACGGCGGCGTCCCCTCCAGTGCGGCGTACATCGTGGCGCCGAGGGAGAACACATCGGCGGAGAAGCCGGACGTCCCGCCGCGCGCCACCTCGGGGGCGAGGTAGGCGGGCGTTCCCGACACCATCCCGGTCGAGGTCAGCGTGACGTCGCCGGCGGCGTGCGAGATACCGAAGTCGGTGAGCTTGGCGGAACCGTCATCGGTGATCAGCACGTTGCCGGGCTTGACGTCGCGGTGCACGATGCCGACCTCGTGGGCGGCGTGCAGGGCGGCGGCGAGGTCGGCGCCGATCCGGATCACCTGCGCCGGCGGAATCGTTCCGCGCTCGCGGAGCAGCCCGGTCAGGCTGCTGGAGGGCACGAACTGCATGATCAGGCAGGGGTAGTCGCCGTCGTCGACGACGTCGTAAATGGTCACCGCATGTGGGTGGTGCAGGCGCGCAGTGATCCGCGCCTCCCGGATCACCCGGTGGCGGGCCAGCAGCGCATCGGCCTCGCTCAGCCCGGGCTGGATGAGCACCTGTTTGACCGCCACCCGGCGATCCAGCAGCTCGTCCCGCCCCTCCCAGACCACGCCCATTCCGCCTACGGCGATCCGGTCAACCAGGCGGTAACGGCCGGCGATGAGCTTCCCGACGTCAGTCACCGGAATTCCGGCCCGCAACTGTCTGGGTGCGGTCATGCCGGGTCGGCGCGCCCGTGTGCTCGCACCAGTCCGTCCTCGCACCCCGCATTCCTGCTCGCTCCTTCGGTCTCAGCCCTTGAATTACCGACATTGGGGTACCCAGGAATCGGGCCCGGTATCGCTGACGCCCGATCGCTCCATTTGGTTGCCCAGCGTTGCACACGTCACTGGCCCAACGCCGTCCGACTGCGTACGGTCAGCGGGTGGCCGAGGATGCGACTGTTCCCCCTTTCGAGGGATTCCCTGCCGCTGCGGCCGAGTTCTACCAGCAGCTCACGGTGCACAACACCAGGGAGTTCTGGAACGAACACCGCGATGTATACGATGGCACCGTCCGAGGACCGATGCTCGCATTGACCCATGAGCTGTCGGAATTCGGTCAGTTCAAGATCTTCCGGCCCCACCGCGATGTACGGTTCAGCACCGACAAGAGCCCGTACAAGACCAGCCAGGGAGCGGTCACCGAGGGCGAGGGCGGGGAGTTCTACTACGTTCAGATCGATGCCGACGGTCTTCTCGTCGCGAGCGGCTACCACCAGATGGCCACCGACCAGCTGAGCCGGTTCCGCGCCGCGGTCGACTCTGAGTCGACCGGGGAAGATCTGGTGGCACGGGTCGCCACACTCGAGCGCAACTACACGATCAGCGGCCGGGCGCTGTCGACCGCACCGCGCGGATACCCGCGCGACCATCCCCGCATTCGCTTTCTGCAGCACAAGGGTCTGACCGCCGGACGCGAGTTCGGTACCCCGGACTGGCTGTCGACCAGGCAGGCCAAGCGCCGGATCGTGGACACCTGGCGTGGGGCGGAGGCTCTCAACGAGTGGCTCAATTCCTACGTCGGTCCGTCGCACCTGGCGCCCCCCTGAAATCCACCGAGATCCACCGAGATCCACTGAGATCCACTGAGATCCACCAGAACCGTTTCGCGTCTTCCTCCGTATCGCTGTGAGACCGGCCGCACTGACCGGAGTCACGGACATCGAACGGAGATCCACACCATGGAACGACAGCTGGGCAGCGTCTGGCGCCGCAGGGTTGGAACGGCGCTGGCGACCGCGGTCATCAGTGGCGGAGTCGTCATCGCCACCGCCGCACCGGCAAACGCCGCAACGGTCGCGACCTTCTCAGCCGGCATTCTCTCGGTCAGCGGGGACAACGCGAACAACGCCGTCACCATCAGCCGGAACGCCGCTGGAGCGATTCTCATCAATGGTGGAGCGATCACGGTAAACGGCGGCACACCAACGGTGGCCAACACCACGCTGATCCAGGTCTTCGGCCTCGGCGGCAACGACACGATCACGCTCGACGAGACCAATGGTGCGCTGCCGCGCGCCAACCTGTTCGGCGGCGAGGGTAACGACGTCGTCACCGGCGCCTCGGGCACCGATCTGGTCTTCGGCCAGGGCGGCAACGACACGCTGTTCGGGAAGGGTGGCACCGATCAGCTTTTCGGTGGCGACGGCAACGACGTCGTCACCGGTGGGGACGCCGACGATCAGGCCTTCGGTCAGGGCGGCGACGACCGGATGATCTGGAATCCCGGCGACGACACGGATCTCAACGAGGGCGGCGTCGGAACGGATACCGTCGAGGTCAACGGCGGCAGCGGCGCCGAGCAGTTCACCACGACCGCCAATGGAACGCGGGTGCGCTTCGACCGGGTCACCCCGGCACCGTTCTCGGTCGACATCGGGACGTCTGAGAAGCTCGCCCTCAACGCCAACGGGGGTGACGACTCCTTCAGCGCCACCGGGAATCTCGCGCCGCTGATCGCGATCACGGTCGACGGTGGCGCGGGCTCGGACAACCTCTCGGGTTCCAACGGTGTCGACGCGTTGATCGGCGGCGACGGCAATGATGTCGTCGACGGCCAGCAGGGCAACGACGTGGCGTTCCTCGGCGCGGGGGACGATACCTTCCAGTGGGATCCCGGTGACGGCAGCGACGTCGTCGAAGGTCAGGCCGGCACCGACACGATGCTGTTCAACGGCAGCAATGTCGGCGAGAACATCGACATCTCGGCGAACGGGCAGCGGATTCGGCTGTTCCGCAACGTCGCGAACATCACCATGGACACCGACGACGTCGAGGCGATCGACGTCAACGCCCTCGGCGGCCAGGACAATCTCGTGGTCAACGACGTCAGCGGGACCGACCTCACCCGGATCGGCGCCAACCTGGCCGCTTCCGGCGGGGCCGGCGACCTGTCGGCGGACAACGTCGTCGTCAACGCCACCCAGGGCGACGACGTGGTGGTGCTCAGCGGGCAGAACGGCACCGCCGAGATCACCTGGCCGCAGGCGCGCCTTTCGGTCTCCGGCGCCGAGCCCAGCAATGACCGGGTGACCGTCAACACCCTGGCCGGCGACGACGTCGTCGATGCCTCCGGTGTCGAGGCCAGCTCGGCCAAGCTCACGCTGAGCGGGGGGGCCGGCGACGACGTGATGATCGGTGGCGCCGGTGACGACACCCTGACCGGCGGAGCGGGCGACGACGTGCTGCTGGGCGGACCCGGCAATGACGTGATCGACGGCGGTGACGGCGATGATGTCGAGATCAACTTCGCTGCCGCGGAACCACTGTCGAAGGCTTCCACCGGTCGGACCTGGCTGACCGGCCATGCCAACACCGTCGAGGGCAAGACGGTCCTGGACCTGGGATCCCGGACCGTGACGCTGCCGCAGGCCCAGCTGTCGCAGCTGTAGCTCTGTCATCTTCGTCGCAATCACCATCCCCGCCCCGGCGCCTGCTGGGGCGGGGATGGTGATTTCAGGCGTCGACGCGGCGGAGCCGCCAAGCGGCGAATCCGATCAGGACCATCGCATAGGCACACATCATCGCGAACCCGGTCCAGGGCGCCAAGGGGTGCGCGACACCGAACGTTCCATCGAGCAGGACGGCACCGGCGTTGGACGGCAGGTACTGCACGAAGTGGTCCGTCAGTGAGATCGGCAACAGTTGGGTCAGCGGCGGGATCACGAAGAACACGGCGACGAAGACGGTGATCGCGGCGGCGGTGTTGCGGAGCAATGCACCCAATGCGATGGCCGTGATGCCGGCCGCCGTCAGATACAGAGCAGCGCCCAGCACCGAACGCATCGCACCCGGGTCGGACAGCGCCGCGTCCAGATGCTGTCCGCTGAGCAGGGCCTGACCGACCATGAAGGAGATCGTGCTGGCAACCAGCGTGGTGAGAAACACGGTGACCGCGAAAACAGCCACCTTGCCCCACAGCATCGGCAGCCGGCTGGGCACCACGGTCAGCGAGGAGCGGATCATTCCGGTGCTGTATTCGCCGGTGATCAGCAGCACCCCAAGGACTCCCACGGCGAGCTGCGCGAAAAAGGTGCCGGTCAGTGAGGTGGAAATCGCGGTCGCCCCCGGCTCGAACCCGCCGGGCTGATTGGCCGTGATGGCCGCGAACATGGCGCCAAGTCCGATCATCAGCATCACTGCGATGAGCAGGGTGGAGAGGGTCGAGCGCAGGGAACGGAACTTGGTCCATTCGGACACCAGCACCCGTGTCTGGGTGACGCGCAGGTGGGTGCTGCGGGTGAAGGTGCCTGTTGTGGGCGCAAGGGTGTTGGTCATGCCGCCACCGCCGCGGTATCGATGACCGAGGTCCCGGTCATCACGCTGGAACGGTATTCGACGGAGCCGCTGGTCAATTTCATGAATGCTTCCTCCAGGGATGCTTGGCGGACGGCGAGCTCGAAGATCGGCAGGTGGGCCCGCCAGGCAGCGGTGCCGATCTGTTCCGCGGTCAGTCCGTCGATGCGCAGCAGATCAGGCTGGACAGTGGTGACCGTAATGTCAGGGCCGGCCAACAAGTCCCGCAGCCGGGCCGCTTCCGGGGTGCGGACGGTGACGGAGCGCTGCGACGCTTGGTCGACGAACTCGTCGACGGTGGTGTCGGCGATCAGTCGCCCACGGCCGATGACCACCAAACGTTCGGCCGTCTGGGCCATTTCACTCATCAGATGTGACGACACGAAGACGGTGTGCCCCTCGGCGGCGAGGCCCTTGAGCATGGTGCGCATCCACAGCACGCCTTCGGGGTCAAGGCCGTTGGACGGTTCATCCAGGACAACGGACTGCGGATTCCCCAGCAACGCCGAAGCCACCCCCAGCCGTTGACCCATCCCGAGGGAGAACCCGCCAACCCGCTTTCCGGCAACCTGTCGCAGACCGACGATGTCGATCACCTCAGCCACCCGTCGCGCGCGGATGCCATTGGTCTGCGCCAGGGCGAGCAGGTGATTCCGGGCCGATCGTCCAGTGTGCACGGCCTTCGCCTCCAGCAGCACACCGAGTTCGGTCATCGGCGCCGCGGCGGACCGATACTGACCGCCGTTGACGAGAACCCGGCCCGTGTGGGCCGGTCGAGGCCTGCGATCATCCGCATCGTGGTGGACTTCCCGGCACCGTTCGGTCCGAGAAACCCAGTCACCATGCCCGGTTGGACCACGAAATTCAGAGCGTCGACCGCGAGTGTGTCGCCGTACCGCTTGCCGAGATTCTCTACCTCGATCATGTGCTGCCTTTCATGGCGTGGTGGGAGGCCCGGTCAAGACGACACGGCCTGTGGTCGAGCATCAAAAAGCGCTGTCGCGGAGGGCGATTGCGCCCAGCCGCGGCACTGACACCTGCTCTCAACGCCCCGGATCGGCCGCGGGTTTGCCCTGTCCCCATCGGCATCCGGGCATCGGCTGTCGTGGTGATGGTGGACCGAGCGAGATTGTCGCCCTCGCCGCTGCGGCCGGTCATCGGCCGCCGCACTGCTGACAGGGAGCGAGAGGTGACGGGAGATCAACGGACGGGAGGGTGGTCGACGATCTGATCCTTGCGGTTCGCCCTGCACCCTGACTTGGTCCTCAGGAGCCGAACTGTGCAATAATCTTACTAAGTACGACCGTACAGTACTATGTACGAAATAGCTAGTGGTCGGGAGACACGATGGTGAAATCAGTCCGCGGGGGTACCAAGGAACGCATTTCGCTCAGCCGGGACCGGGTGCTGGCCGGTGCGATCGTGGTGGCCGATGCCGGCGGAATCGGAGCGCTCACCATCCGCTCGCTCGCCCAGGAACTCGGCGTCAAACCGATGTCGGTGTACCACTATGTCGCCAGCAAGGACGAGATCATCGATGGCATCGTCGATCTCGTCTACAGCGAGGTCGACCTTCCGGTGCCCGGCGGGGACTGGCGGACGGAGATGAAGCGGCGAGCGGATTCAGCCCGCCGGGTGTTGGCGGGTCACCCCTGGGCCACCGCCCTGTTGCCGTCACGCCTCCACCCAGGCCCCGCCACACTGCGCCACCACAACGCCTTCATCGCGACCCTGCGCACGGCGGGCTTCTCGATGGAACTGACCGCCCACGCCTTCGCGCTGATCGACAGTTATGTCTTCGGGTTCGCGCTCTCGGAGAATGCGCTGCCGATCCATGGTCCGGACAGCGTCGCCGACACGGCCGCGTCGATGATGCAGTTCTTCGACGCGGATGCCTACCCGCAACTCCTCGCATTCACCATGGAGCACGTCATGCGTCCGGACTACGACTTCGGCAAGGAGTTCGAGTATGGGCTCACCCTGATCCTGGACGGCCTCGGCGGATCCATCGGCGGGGAAGCCAAGTGAGGACAACGGGGTAGATGTACGCCCTTTACGCTCGACAAAGAAAGGCGCGAGCCAAATACCAGTCGTCCGGGCTTGTGTATCGAGGAAGCTATCGCGCAAGCAAATGCGACGCTAAGAAACCGGTGGCGATCAGAGCGGCCGCCAGGTCGACGGTTCCTGCCTTCCAGGTGAATGCCCCGCTGAACGCGGCCAGCAGGGCGCCGCCGAGGCGGCCACGTTGGTAACGAAGCACCCATTTCTGACCCCGCAACGATGCGGCGTCGGCGCTGGCCCAGATCCGGGAAGGACCGAGTCGGTCAGTCCTGCAGTCATGAAGACATGGTCTACCTTCGCAGACGAAATGGCGTCACCGGCATGAGCCCCGATGGCGTGCTTCATCTGACCCGTGCCTCCTTGTGAGGATGACGAGTTGCTGGGTCGCTCTCGCCATCGCGACATAGCGGTCCACCGCTCCTTCGATTCCCCCGTCGATGGCTTCTTCGATTCCGTGGCCGAACCTCTCCGGATCGATGAGCACCACCAAGTCGAACTCGAGCCCCTTCGCCAATTCCGGCGTCAGCGACCGGACGCGTCCCCGACCTGCGGACACCGCCCGGACCGTGCCGTGGTCGATGTCACCATCGCTGATGACGCAGGCGATTCCGTCGGCGTGCTCGGCGAGCCAGGTGTCCAGGATCGAGCCCAGATCCGAGGTGGATCGGTGGGACAACAGGGAGACCGCTGCTACGGATGGAGGTCGGCACATTGGCGTCCGGGAGCACCGCACGGATGACCGGTTCGGCTTCCGCCATGACCTCTATCGGCGTCCGGTAGTTGATGCTCAGGTGGGCCAGGCTGATGCGGTCGAGCCCGACCCGCTCGAGCCGTTCCTGCCAGGACTCCGTGAACCCGCGCCTGGCCTGGGCACGGTCCCCCACGATGGTGAAACTCCGGGACGGGCAGCGAGCAGCAACATCTGCCACTCTGCGTCCGTCAGCTCCTGAGCCTCGTCCACGACGACGTGCGCGAACGAGCCGGCCAGCGGGTACCGGTCGACGGTCGGCAGCGCGGCCTCGTCGACCAGCACAACCTGCAGGTCCTGACCGCGCAGCATCGACATCACCAGCATCTCGGAGTCGTCGGACTCGATCAGGTCGTCGACGACGTCCGCCATCGACGCCTGTCGGGCCGCGACGGCAGCGTCCCGACGACGACTGAGATCCGCCGCCTCAGGGTCGCCGAGTCGGTGCCGTGCGGCGTCCAGGAGTGGAAGATCGGACACCGTCCAGCTCTGCGCGTTCTCGTGCTGCAGCGCCTGGACGTCGTCACGGCTGAGCCACGGAGCGCATTTCCGCAGATAGGCGGGTACCGACCAGAGGTCTGCGACGAGCTCAGTCGCTTCGATCAACGGCCATGCGCGGTTCACGGTCGCGCGCAGCTCCTTGTTCTGCTCCAACGACTTCCGGAGCAGGAAATCCGGGGCCCCGCCGTCGTGCTTGTCGATCAGGATCGTGAGCAGCGCCCCCCAGATCTGCTCGCGCGCCTCGTTGTGCGGTGTGCCAGGTTCTGCTGCGTCGAAGGCCTCGGCCCAATCGCCCGGACTCAGAGCGATGTCGGACCAAGGGGTCTCGACCGTCATCCTCTTCGCGGGTGGCTCCTCGTAGAACCTGACGGCCGGTTCGATCGCCTTCACCAGGTCCGCAGACGCCTTCAGGCGGGCCATATGCGGGTCCGTCTCGATCGCTGCTGCCGCTCCCTCGCTGACCGGTCGGGCGAAGAGCCGGCTGGCACCCGGCCCTGGTAATCGCCGTCTGCGCGTTGCTCCGTTGGCCGTACCACACCTACCAGGGGGTACTGATCACGCTGCCGTGGGCGCTGATCTGGGGCGGCGCCTTTGCCGCCGCCTACCTGTACCTGCGGCGCCTGACCCCGATCATCGTCGTCCACGTCCTGATCGATCTACCGATCATGCTGGGCGATGTGACCCCGTGGGCGGACACCATCACCTATTCGAGCGCCGCTGCGCTGGTTTTGTGGCTGATTGCCCTGGGCCTGGCCGATCGGCGGCGGCGGGCGCGGGCCACGAACCAGCCCGCGTCGCTTGCCGGCGCCGTTCACGGCTCTGACCTGCAGCTGGGCCTCCCCAGTTCCCGTCGTCACTCTCTGAACGTTCCACGCCCCGTACGCCGGAGGGTTCTTGGCGGCTGCGATTTCAGGTTCTTCACCGCGTCCTTGGCCTTCACCGTGATTACAGCGGCTCGGCTCCCTCTGCTCCCACCCTCGCGGGCAGGACCTCTAACGACGCTGCAGGCTTCGCTTCATGCTGCGGACCGTCCAGTTGCTCCCCCAAAAGGGCTTTCGACACTGGGCTTCG
>JBBQJM010000041.1:0-13215 GCA_038325895.1 Mycobacteriales bacterium | reverse complement strand
AACAACCAAACTGGCGATGCAGACCACCCCCGCGAAGGAGTGCGCATCATGACGACCGCCTGGTCCACCGAGGATCTGGAGCAAATCGGTAGGGCCGAGGAACTGCAGATCGCCACCAAGCGTGCCGACGGGACGCTGCGGCGCTGGGTACCGATATGGGTTGTCTGCGTCGGTGACCAGGTGTACGTGCGGACCTGGTACCGACGTGACAACGGTTGGTTCGGCCACGTGCTGGGCTCGCGACGCGCACGGATCCGCGTCCCGGGCCTGGAGGTGGATGTCGTCGTTGAGGACGTCGGCGAAGACAAGACAGGGCTGCGCGCGAACGTCGATGCTGCCTACCACGCCAAGTACGCACGCCACGGCGGCCCGTCCGTCGATGGCATGACGACAGACACCGCCGCAGCCACGACCCTGCGGCTCGTCGCTGAGCAATGAGCATTTGCCGGCGGCCTGGATTCTTGACGCCTGCCCGGCGAGTCGTCAGCAGGTGTCTGGTGAGTCGTCAGCAGGCTTCACGATGCAGAAGCAGCAGCCACAACATCTTCGGGGATTTCGGCACCTTCGAGACGACTACACCCGCAAGCCTGCCTACGACGGAGTACGCACGCTGATCAACGTCCCTGGCCTTCGCGTCGCGGATTGATTCCGTTCGCTCACTGCTGGACCAAGGACGCTCGCGAGCTGGCCAAACTGCTCGACAACCCCTAGGAGACAGGCATTTCCGCTTCGTTCTCTACTCCGCGGACAAATCTGGACGGCCGGATTCATGGCCAGCAACCCCGGCGCGGTCCTTACTCACCAAGGCCTGCACCGGGCGAACGGACATCAGGATGCTGGCCCGGCCACTCCGGCCAGTCGGGCCGTTCGACGCAGGCGGGCCAGATCCAGCAGGCATCGCACTGGCGGCAGCGCCAGGTGCGGTGGCTGGATCCCGTGCACATCACGCACGGATGATTGCTGACCAGGACGGTCTCCTTCCCCAGGGGGTGCCCTGTGGGACAGTGATCGGGCATCACCTCGGAGAGTTGATGCCCGCGGATCCGGTAGTGCCGATCTGACAATCCGAAGTCGTCAGGATTCAGCATACGTTATTCGAACACATGTACGTAAGAAACGCGAGTGGGCGACACTGCCCCGTTCCCTGGCAGTTCCGGGTACACGGACCGGCGATTCCGGATGCGCGGACGCTGTCCCGCCGAACCGCCGAACCTGCGGATCCGAGAACATCCTTCTAGCGTGTGGTGGTGCCCGTGCCAGCGCGCAAGATCGTCACGCCGCCTGCCGCGATCGACTTCTCGGCGATCCGTGAGGAGTTGCAGATCCCTGCGCAGTACCCGCCGGACGCGGTCGCCGAGGCCGCGGCGGTGGCGTCCGCGGTGGCCTCAGGCGTTGACCCACCGATTGACCCGCCGATTGACCCGCCGATTGACCCGCCGATTGACCCAGAGATCGACCCAGAGATCGACCCAGGTGTGGGCTCAGCCGTTGACCCAAGGATCGTCACCTCCGGCCACAGAGCCGTGCCCACCGCCGACGACGCGACCGACATCCCTTTCGTCACCGTCGATCCGCCCGACTCGATGGACCTGGACCAGGCCGTCCACCTGGACCGGTCGGGTGATGGCTACCTGGTGCGGTACGCCATCGCCGATGTTGCCTCGTTCGTCGCGCCCAACGGCCCGCTGGCGCAGGAGACCTGGCGCCGCGGCGCGACCCTGTACAGCCCGGACATCAACACCCCGCTGCATCCGGTCGAACTGTCGGAGGGCGCCGCCAGCCTGCTGCCCGACACCGAACGCCCGGCAGTGCTCTGGACGATTCGACTGGACGCCACCGGTGAGCCGGTCGATGTCGACGTTCGCCGCGCCAGGGTCCGCTCCGTCGCGAAATTGGCATACCCGCAGGTTCAGGAGGACGCCGATGCCGGCACGCTGCATCCCTCGATCGGACTGCTGCCGGAGATCGGGCGCCTGCGACAGCAGCGCGGACGGGACCGGCACGCGATCAATCTTGATCTGCCTGATTCGGTGATCGTCCGGGGATCGGACGGGCATTGGACATTGGAGCTGCGGGCCATCACCGCGGTGGAGCAGTACAACGCCGAGATCAGCCTGCTGACCGGGATGTGTGCCGCGAAGATCATGCTGGACGGCGGCATCGGGCTGTTGCGGACACTTCCGGCACCGACCAATGACCAGGTCCGGGCCTTGCGGAAGGCGACCGCGGCGCTGGGAATTCCTTGGCCGCCGGCAGTTCCACCGGGTGATGTGATCGCCGGGCTGAACGGCGCCCGGCCCCGGGACGCGGCGTTCCTGGAGGACGCGCTGCGGCTGCTCCGGGGTGCGGGGTACACGCCCTTCGACGGTGTGCTGCCGCAGCGCCGAGGGCACAGCGGGGTCGGTGCCGACTACGCGCACGTCACCGCCCCACTGCGGCGGTTGGCGGACAGGTTCGCCACCGAGATCTGCCTGTCGCTGCACGCGGGTGTGGCGGTGCCGCGATGGGTGAGCGACGCGCTCGGTGACCTGCCCTCGGCGATGGGCGCGGCCGATCGCCGCGGGTCGGCCCTGGCCAAGGCGTGCGCGGGCGCCGTGGCGGCCTTCGTGCTGCACGGCCGCGAGGGGGAGGAGTTCGCCGCGACCGTGCTGCAGATCGAGCCGGAGCGGAACCGCGCGATCGTGGTGCTGCACGAGCCGCCGGTCCGCGCGAACTGCCTGCCTGACGGTCTGGTCGAAGGCTCGGTGATCCGGGTCAGGTTGCAATCCGCGGATCCGGCCACCCACCGTTTCGTGGTGGAAGCGGCGGACTCGACCGGCGGCTGATGGGCCGGTCGGCGGCGGAGCGACCGGGGTGGCACGCTGCTGGCATGGGAGATGAGATCGGCCAGCACACGGCCTTTTACTACAACATCAAGACCGGCTCGGTGGAGCGGGAGGGGGAAAGCAAGGCCAAGGACCTGCTCGGGCCGTTCGCGACCGCCGAGGAGGCGGCGAACGCGCTGGAGACGATCCGTCAGCGGGAGGAACGCAAGTCGGCCGAGGATCGGGAATGGCGGGACCGCTGATCGCGCTGATGTGCGTGTGACCATCACCTTTCGCGCCCGGGATCTGACCTGGCTGGTCGCGCTGGCGGCCACCCTGTGGGGGACGGACGCGGTGCTGCGGCTGCCGCTCGCTCAGCAGGTGCAGGCGCCGACAATCGTTTTCGCCGAGCATGCCGTGCTGGTGCTGGTGCTGCTGCCGTTCCTGCCGCGGGCGGTGCGAGCTTTCGGGAAACTGGACTGGGGCGGGAGGGCCGCGGTGCTGGCGATCGGCGCCGGCGCTTCGGCGGTGGCCACCACCTTGTTCACGTTGTCGTTCCGCTACGGCGATCCGGTGACGCCCGCGGTGATCCAGAAGTTTCAGCCGATCATCGCGATCGCCGGCGCCGCGTTGCTGCTGCACGAGCGCCTGCGGGCCTCGTTCCTGTGGTTCGCGGTGCCGGCGCTGGCCGGTGCCTGGCTGCTGGCGTTCCCGGACCCGCTCGACATCGCCGTCGACCGGCTCGCGGTGGCCCTGCTCGCAGTCGGTGCCGCCGTGCTCTGGGCGTCTGGCACGGTGCTGGGCAGGTTCGTGGCGCCGCGGCTGACCGCGGTCGAGCTGACCACCCTGCGGTTCGCGATCGGGCTGCCGACCGCGCTGATCATCGTGCTCGCGACCGGCTCGCCGCTCTGGGTGCCGGACGCGTCCAGCACCTGGTCCGTCGTTGGGATCGCGCTGATCCCAGGACTGCTCGCGATGTGGCTGTACTACCTCGGGCTCCGGCGAACGGCGGCGTCCCGGGCCACCCTGGCCGAACTGGCCTACCCCTTGACGGCCGCGGTCGTCGGCGTGACGGTGCTGCAGGCAGAGCTGACGACCGGCCAGTGGGTGGGCGCAGCGCTCATCGTGGTGGCGGTGACGGCGTTGTCGTGGCACGAATCGCGTGCTCGCGTGCCGTCGGTGCGGCCGAGCCCCGAGGTGCTCGACATCGAAACCGCGGACCGCCGCTGATCGTCGCCGGCACCGCGGGCCCAACGGCCAACGGATCGGCGCCATCAGGAATCGGGGCTATCTGGAATCGGGGCATTCCGCAGGTTCTCCTGCGGGCTGGGCTTGGCGCCCTGCATGGCGGACACCAGCCATTCGGCGACCCAGTAGATCCCGTACACCACGATGACCGCGGCCGTGACGTGCAGCAGCAGGGCCAGGGCGATACCGGTGATCAATCCGGCTCGCCACAGTCGCAGCCACAGCACGGACAGCACCGCGGGGATCAGCACGGCGAAGAGTGCGCCGAGGCCGAGTTCGGCCAGCAGCGGCCGATCCCCCATCCACGGCAACACGTTCCACACGCCCAGCAGGTCAAGGGTCGCCACCGTGCCCAGCGCGAGGATCACCAGCAGGGTGCCGATCACCACGGTCGGCCAGAACCACCTGGGTTTGAGGGTGGTCACGGCTGTGGCCAGGGTGACGCCGGCCCAGATCAGCCAGCGACGGATGACCGGGGTGCCCAGGCCGGCCATCGCGTCCCGCAGGATCCGGTCGGCCTCTTCCCTGTCCACCGCCGGGCCGATGTGCGCCGGCGCCTCGCCCTCGGACAGCACAGCGCGTCATGCACCAGGATGGCCGGCAGATGGGTGCCGAGCCCCGGCACGAGCCAGGCGAAGAACCATGGGATCGAGGCGAGATCCGTCCGGTAGGTGAGCGGGTCGGCCGGGATGATGAATGGTTCCGGGTAGTGCGGGTCGCGGTACCCGAACTGGCGCAGGATCGTGAACTCCGCGCCGACCGGCTGCAGTTGGATCTGTAGTTCGCCGCCGGTCTCCGCGTCGTAGAACCTGCTGGGTTGGGTGCTGATCGCAAGGGGGCACCTCCTTGGAAGAAATGGTGTCGTGTCACCCCGACAGCAGGGTCGGCAGGCGTGAGCGTCGCGGACGAATTCGGCATGCCACCCCAGAGATCAGGGCGGTCGACCCCGCTCGCCGGTTGCCTCCTCCGTGTCCCGTGTCCCGTGTCCCGTGTCCCGTGTCCCGTGTCCCGTGTCCCGTGTCCCGTGGCCCGTTCCCGGCCGCGGAGCCCGGAGGCCTCGTCCTCGGGGATTGTCGGAGGTCGATGGCATGATCGAGCAATGGTCAGCCGTCGTCGTGCGATTCCGCTGCGGCGCCGCCGGCGGATGCTGGTCACCGCTCTCCTGATGGCGCTGGCAATTCTCGTCGGCTGTTCCAGCACCATCAGCGGCACCGGCGTCGTGGCCACCAGCGGGTCGGCGCCGACCGGCGGCGTCACCACCGCGCCCCGGAGCAGTGCGTCGACCGGGTCGCCGAGCGCCCAGACCTCGCAGTCACCGGCCGCGGTCCCGGCCGGGCTCGAGACGTTCTATTCCCAGCAACTGTCGTGGGGCCCGTGCGCGAGTTACGCGGTGTCCGCCGACCAGCAGGAAAGGTACAAGTCGGCATCGCTGCAATGCGCCCGGCTGACTGTGCCGGTGTCCTACGATGACCCGACCGGACCCACCGTCACCGTTGGCGTGCTGCGCAAGGTGGCGACCGATCGGTCGGCGCGGATCGGCTCCGCCGTCTTCGACCCGGGTGGTCCCGGAGTGTCCGGGATGGACACGGTCGCGTCGCTTTACGTCATCAGCGAGCAGCCGACGGACGCCGAGAAGGTGACCAACGCCAGTGTCGCCGAACTCAACCAGAGCTTCGATCTGGTCGGACTGGATCCGCGCGGAGTCGGTGCCTCGCGGCCCGCCGTCCGCTGCCAGACCGATGCGGAGTGGGACGCCTTCCGTGCGACGGCATGGCGGACGCGGAGCCAGGCCGAGGTCGACGCGGCCAATGCCGCGCTGAAAACCATTGCCGAGAAATGTGTCTCGCGAACCGGCGCGGACGAGGGCATCGACGGCAAGACCTTCCTGGCGAACATCGGAACCCGTGATGTGGCAAAGGATCTCGATGTGCTCAGGGCTGCGCTCGGGGACAACCAGCTGACCTACGTCGGATTCTCCTACGGCACCAGCATCGGCACCATCTACGCCGAGCAGTTCGGCCAGAACGTCCGCGCGATGGTGCTGGACGGGGCGGTGGACCCGAACCAGGACCCGGTCGCGTCGTTGGTGGGTCAGGCGAAGGGCTTCCAACATGCCTTCGACGAATTCGCAGCCTGGTGCGTGAAGGAGTCCGATTGCGTGCTCGGTACCGACGCGGACGCCGCAACACAGGCCTACCAGTCGCTGGTCCGGCCGTTGCTGGACACGCCGCTCGCGCTCAAGGACGGTCGAGTGCTGTCGTTCTCGGACGCCAACACCGGGGCCAGTCAGGCGCTCTACTTCAACGAGCTGTGGCCGACACTGGCAACGGCTCTGCTGAAATTGTCGCAGGGCGACGGCAGCGTTCTGATGGCCCTGGCCGACTTCTACTACGAACGCGACAAGACCGGGCACTACTCGCCGGCGCTGCAGGCCTTCAACGCCGTGCGCTGCGTCGACGGCCCGGCGGTCACCGATCCGGCCACCGTGACGACATTCAACGCCGAATACGCGGCGGCGGCGCCCTTTCAGGCCAGCGGTGATCCGCCGGGCGCGGTGAACGACATCTGCGCCTATTGGCCCGTCCCACCCACCATGCAGCCGCACGCCGCGAACGCCCCTGGCCTTCCGCAGGTGCTTGTCGTCTCCACCACGGGCGATCCGGCTACGCCGTACCAGCAGGGGGTGGATCTGGCCAAGGACCTCAACGCGGTGCTGCTCACCGTCGAAGGAACCCGGCACACTGCCTACCTCCTCGGCGGCATCGCGTGCGTGGACGAGATCGTGAACAAGTACCTGATCACCCTTGAGTTGCCCGCCGAGGGCACCACCTGCCCGTGACCGGCCCGCGATTGCTGCGCACGGCGCGCCGCTCCGGGGTCAGCGATAGCGAGGTCGCCAGGGCGCTGCCCGGTGACGACTTGATACCCGCTGCGCAGGTGGTGATGGACCGCGGGGGATCGCTGCCCGCGCCGGCGCCGGAGATCTGGCCGTGGCTGGTGCAACTGGGCAAGGGCAGGGGAGGCTGGTACCTGACCCGGCGAATCGAACAGTTCATCCCGCCGCGCCGCCGGGCGCTGCGCCGCATCGACCCACGCTGGCAGGAACTGACTGTCGGTGACCGGATTCCCGATTACGGTGCGGGTGCTCCCGAGTTCGAGGTCGCGGTCATGGAGCCACCACGGAGGCTGGTGTTCACCTCGGTCCGGCGAACCCGGCGCGGCCAGATTCAGGTCAGTTGGGCGCTCGTGCTCGACGACGAGCCCGGTGGTGGCAGCCGGCTGCAGTTGCGGCTCCGGCTGGCCGGTCTGCACCGGCCGGGGCTGATGGGTGTGGTCGGTGGCTGGTTCGACGACCTCACCTGCCGGGTCATGCTGGCCGGTCTGCGGGAACGCCTGGCGGACTGATCCATCGCACGGTGCGGCTCGCTACTCTTGGTCGGCCGCCCACAGCCCGATCAGCCCGCGGAAATGCGCCACGAACCGGTCCTGCTCGTGTGCCGGGTACGTGCTGCGCACTGTCTCCAGCAGCAGCGCGTCGAACTCGGCCGAGGTGATCCACTCGTAGACGATCTCCGGCAGCGAGGCCAGAGCGGTCGAGCAGAACTCGCGGTAGGTGTCGGCCTCGAAATACTGGTCCGACATCAACGTGTACCGGCCGAGCTTGTCCGCCCAGTTCAGGTCCGGATCGTCGGCCACGTCAAACCACTCGCGACTGTTGGTGTCCACCCTCGGACGCCGGCCGGCGACGGCGCAGAACACCGACCACGAGACAAGTTGGGTGATCGCCCACGGGAAGTAGTAGTGCAACGAGGTGATCGCGACGTCGGGACAGGCATTGGCGTAGTCGATGGGTCGCACGCTGGTGCCCGTCACCAGCGATTCGCAGGAGTTGAATTCCCACCGGAAGAACGCGTTGATCGTGCGGGACAGGGTGAGGATCTCCATGCCCGCCTCGGGCGGCAGGAAGTCGTGCGACACCTCGTACCGGTCGTGCATCGGCGGTTCCGGCCGGAACCGCATGATCTTGGTCTCCGGGCCGATGGTGAGCGATCGGGCGAACGAGTCGTACTGCGCCGCCGCCTGCAGGTGCATGAGCATCTGGCCGGATTCGTCGTACGCGCGGTGCAACGCGGCGTTGTCGTCGACCCGCGAGACGCCGCGCCAGGCGCCGCCGTCGAACGGCTTCATGTACATCGGGTAGCCGACCCGGGAGGCGACCTCGTCCAGGTCGAACACCAGGTTGTACGACTCCGCGGTGTAGGCCCACTTCTCGTGGTCCAGCGGGTTCTTGTACGGCACCAGCACGGTGGCCGGGATGTCGAATCCCAGCCGGATCATCGCGCAGTACGCGGAGTGTCTCTCCATGGCCTGGAACGTGAACGGATTGTTGATCAGGTACGTGTCATTGACCAGCGCTGCCTTCTTGAGCCACTCGCGCGGGTGGTAGTACCACCAGGCCAGCCTGTCGATGACGATGTCGTAGCGCACCGGCGAGCGCAGGTCGAACGGCTCGATGGTGATTCGTTCGGTGTCCACATGATGCTGCCGGCCGCGGTGGTTGATCGGATCCAACCGTTTGGTCAGCGTCTCGAAGGCCCGCGGCCAGTCGTTCTCGGTGCCCAGCAGCAGGCCGATCAGGTGGGTCGTGGAGTCCCGGCGGGCAGCGAGGACGATGCGGTCATGGGCTGATCCTGTCTGCAGAGCGGTTGCGCGGCAACGTCAGTCGGCATTCTTGTCCGGTCCTACCGGGCGGTGCTGGTCGGTTCGACCAACCTTCGTCGGGCAACGCTACCTGCGGTCGGCCGGTTTCGTCGGGCTCAACCCAGCGCCGGAAGGTAGACGGCGGCCTGCGCCCGCCAACTCGGCCAGTCGTGCGGCCACTCGTGACCCCAGACCAAGAACTCGTGCGGGATCTGCTTCTCGGCCAGCGCGCCGGCGAGCACGTGGGTCGAGTAGTTGGCTCCGGTGGTGTCCTCCCACCTGCCGCTGCCCACCACGAGGGTGAGGAACAACCGCGACCGCAGGTAGTCGAGGTGGCCGTCGTGCAGGCCCGGTACGAATTGCAGCGGGCAGGTCAAGTAGGTCGCCTCGTCGGAGGGGCCCCACCCGCGCCAGGACCACGGGTCGTAGTTGCCTGAGAACGCCACCGCACGGCCGAACACGTGCGGATGCCGGAGCGCGAACAGGATCGCATGGAAGGCGCCCAACGAAGGTCCGGCGGTGGCGATGTCGTCGCGGCCACCGCCCCGATCGCGGATGAACGGCACCACCCGCCAGATGATCCAGTCCTCGTAGCGGCGGTGGTTGCGGGCCCGGTCGGTCAACGGCATCCAGGACGCCGACCACGACGAGGAGTCGAACGAGGGGACGCAGAACACGGTGATCTTGCCCTCGTCGATGGCCGGCCGGACGGCGTCAAGCATGCCGTTGGCCTCGGAGTCCCACGGCGCGCCGGCCTCGGAGGGGAACCAGATCACCGGCCGCCCCCAATGCCCGTGCACGGCGATCTCTCCGGAGCCACTGAGCGACGGGGCGTCGATGAGGTGGTACTCGGTGCGCGTCATCTCATCGACCCCTTACCTCGGCGATCGCACATCCTCGCAAGCCCCGCCGCCACCTCGTCAGCGGACCCCGGCTCACCCTCCCGCAGCCCCCCCTCGACGGCGCGGATCAAGAAGGTCGGCGCGGACAAACGTTGCGGTTGTGGGACGGAAGTGACAGGAGTCGCCGAGTTGAGCCGCGTTGGTGATGTTGATCCGCGCCGGAAAAGGGGCGGCGCGCAGGGCTGGGGTCAGCGCAGGGCGCCGATGAGGTCGTCCAGCTCCGGGGGCCCAGGCGTCCCGCCAGCCGATCATGGTGTGCGCGTCTGGAACGACCCGCATGGTCACCGGGTGACCCTGACGGCGCAGCGTGGACGCCATCAGCTTGTTGTTGGCCAGGTTCTCCTCGATGGCCCCGCAGGTCATCAGCACGGGCACCGGCCGCGGCGCGGTCACGGCGGTCAGGTCGGGCCCGGAACTCATCCGCCTCACGGCCGCGCAGATCTGCTCGAACTGGGCGAAGCTGCTCTCCTGCTCTCCTGCGCATCCAGCGTCGGGGTGAAGAAGGACCCGGCCTGCAGCGCCAGCGCGGAGATCGACCCGGGGTGCCGGCGCTGCAGGGTCAGCATGCTGACCGCGCCGAGGCTGGCGCCGAGCCCGATCACCGGTCCGGTGAGCACCCGCGCGGTCAGCGCCGGCAGCACCACTTCGGCGAGGTGATCGGCGTAGTCCGGATCCGCCGCGTACCACTCGTTGCGGACGAAGGCCGCGGGATCCAGCAACGCCACCCTGACCGGACTGCTCGACGACATCGCCGATGCCCAGACAGCAGCGAGCCGCGCTGTGCCATGTCCGCACCATCGTGCGCCAGCAACAGCGGTGCGGCGCGGTCGCGGACAGGCCGGCCGGCGACCACAGCTGGACCGGCACCTGTTCGGCGAGCCGGCCGGCCGAGGTCTGGACCGTCCGGACCGGCCCTGCCATTGACGTCATCAACCAGGCCCGCTCGCGTTAGTCGGGGAAGCGGATCTCGGACTTCTCCCCGAACGGGTTGGGCACCCGCCGCGGGTTGCCGGGATCGGTCGTCCACTGGCAATCACCGCCACGGCGAATCGTCAGCTGGTACGCCTGTCGCCAGGCGTCCGGCCGGGGCAGCCGCAGCGACCAGGTGCTGGCCGACCAGGCGAACTCGGGATCGACCCCGCCAAGGACCTAGTCGACCTCGAGGCGCACGCCGTCGTATTTGTGGCCGGCGTCGGGCAGACGGAAGACGACCTCGTCGTCGGTGATCTCCGGCCCACCCGCCGCGGGCGCGTCGACGGGGGTCGCTCGTCGGCCAGCTGGGGACGCTGCACGCAGCACCGCGGCGCCGTCGGGCCTGGTCGCGACCGGCTCGGCGGCGTCGGATCTGGGCATCCGGTCACGGTACGTCATCGCCGCCGAAGGATCCGTGTGATGGGTGCGGCAATGCCCGTGAAACAGGACCTACATAAGGTGTGGTTCATGGACCGTCAGCAGCAGTTCGTCCTGCGCACCCTCGAGGAGCGGGACATCCGTTTTGTCCGCTTGTGGTTCACCGATGTGCTCGGGTTCCTCAAATCGGTGGCGGTTGCCCCGGCCGAACTCGAGGGGGCCTTCAGTGAGGGCATCGGGTTCGACGGATCGGCCATCGAGGGTTTCGCCCGGGTGTTCGAGTCGGACATGGTGGCCCGTCCCGATCCGGCCACCTTCCAGGTGTTGCCCTGGGAGGCGGACGCCGGGCGGGTCTACTCCGCGCGGATGTTCTGCGACATCACCATGCCCGACGGTTCGCCGTCCTGGGCCGACCCGCGGCATGTGCTGCGCCGGGCGATGGGCGAGGCCGCCGCGATGGGTTTCACCTGCTACGTGCACCCGGAGATCGAGTTCTTCCTGCTCAAGGACCTGCCGGACGACGGGTCAGTCCCCGAGCCGGCCGATGCGGGCGGCTTCTTCGACCAGGCCTCTCATGACGCAGCCCCGCACTTCCGCCGCCGAGCGATCGAAACCCTTGAGGCGATGGGTATTTCGGTGGAGTTCTCGCATCACGAGGGGGCTCCGGGCCAGCAGGAGATCGACCTGCGGTACGCCGACGCGCTCACCATGGCGGACAACATCATGTCGTTCCGGTACGTGGTGAAGGAGGTCGCGCTGACCCAGGGCGTGCGGGCGTCGTTCATGCCCAAACCGTTCGTGGAATATCCCGGATCGGCGATGCACACGCACTTCTCGCTGTTCGACGGGGAAACGAACGCGTTCCACAGCCCCGACGACGAGTACCAGCTTTCCGCAACCGGGAAGCACTTCCTCGCGGGTGTGCTCACCCACGCGCCGGAGATCACCGCGGTGTCGTGCCAGTGGGTCAATTCCTACAAGCGGTTGGTCGTCGGTGACGAAGCGCCGACCACCGCGTCGTGGGGGACCGCGAACCGGTCGGCCCTGGTCCGGGTCCCCAACTATTCACCCGGCAAGTCCTCCAGCCAGCGGCTGGAATTCCGGCTGCCCGACTCCGCCTGCAACCCGTACCTGATGTACACGGTGGTGATCGCGGCCGGGTTGAAGGGCATCCGCGAGGAATACGAGCTGGCCGCCCCCGCGGAGGACAACGTGTGGTCGCTCTCCGAGGTCGAGCGCCGGGCCATGGGGTACCAGAAGCTGCCGACCTCGCTGGAGTCCGCGCTTGCCGTCATGGAAGGGTCCGAGCTCGTCGCGGAAGCCTTGGGGGAGCATGTGTTCGACTTCTTCCTGCGGAACAAGCGGGCGGAATGGGAGGCCTATCGCCGTCAGGTCACCCCGCAGGAGCTCAAGCGTTACCTGTCGCTCTGACCCCACGCAGTCCACCGAGGCCCGTGCCGCGAACACGGTTCGCGGACATAGGCTCGGGCATGGCCCGGACGCAGGTGTTCAGCGATATCGGCCTCTTCGCCGAGGCGGTTCGGCCGTTGGTGGACGCCGATCCGACCGGCTCGGCCATGCTGGGCCGAATGCTGGCAACCGAGTTGGCCACGCCGTCGCCCGGGATCCCGGTGATGGCGACCGTTTCCGACGCTCGACGTGTCCGGGTCGCCGCGATGGGGACCTGCCGGTTGCCACTGACCGTTATCTGCGGTTTCGCCGATACCGACGTCACGGCGGCCGTCATGCATGACCTCGTCGCCAGCCTCCTTGCGGCATCGCTTCCGGTCGACCGGATCAGCGGACCGGTCAGGGCGGCGGAGTCGCTGGCACGAACTTGGTCGTCGTTCACCGGAGTCCCGCCGGTTCGTGACATGACGCTGCTGTTGTACCGCCTCGGCGCGCTGGTGGAGCCGGTTGGCGTGACCGGCACCGCGCGATCGGCCGCACCCGACGACCCGGCGGACGCCGAGCTCATCGCGGCGTGGTGGTACGAGTTCGCCAGGGAGGCCGGAATCGGGAGGCAGGGGGGCGGACCGGATCCTCAGGCGCTGGCCGACGGCGCCCGCCGCGGACGGGTGGTCACCATCTTCAGCGACGGCGCCCGGCCGGTCGCCGCTGCCGGCCATTCACCGGTCGTGGCCGGCGGGGCCAGGATCGCGCCGGTGTACACGCCCCCGCTGTACCGACGCCGCGGTTACGGCGCGGCG
>JBBQJM010000040.1:0-13251 GCA_038325895.1 Mycobacteriales bacterium | reverse complement strand
GCACCCAGGCAGGCGGCGGCGGCGACCAGGGCGTGCAGCGGCGGCACCCCGCCCTCAGCATGGTCCAACATGGCTCGGACGCAGCGTCGGACCATCGGGTAGTCATCGACAACCCGGACCCGGATCATGCCTGTTCCCGTTGGTAGATGTCGGGGATTCCGTCGTTGTCGGCGTCCCTGGCTTCGTCCTCGCACATCGCCCGGTAGCGACGGTTCCGCATCCGCAGCAGCATTGCCGCGAGGACGGCGGCGGTCACCGACCCGGCCAGCACGGCGATCTTCACGTGGTCATCGGCGGCGGCGTTTCCGCCGAACGCGAATTCTCCGATCAGCAGGGACACGGTGAACCCGATCCCGCCGAGCAGCGCGACCCCGGTCAGATCGGGCCAGGTCAGGCCCTTCTGCAAGGACCGACCGGTCAGCTTCGAGGTCAAGAAGGTGGCGGTCAGGATGCCGATGGGTTTTCCCAGCACCAAGCCGGCGATAACGCCGACGGCGATCGGGTCGGTCAGCGCGGATTGCAGACCGGACCAGCCACCGATCACCACCCCGGCGGAGAACAACGCGAAGATCGGCACCGCGACACCCACGGAGATCGGTCGCCACAAATGTTCGAAATGCTCGGCCATCCCTGGCCGGTCGTCATCCTTACCCGGTATCTTCCGGGCCCGGACCGGGACCGCGAACCCCAGGAGCACACCGGCGACGGTGGCGTGCACCCCTGACGCGTGCACCAATGCCCAGGTGGCGAACGCCAACGGCAGCAGCAACCACCAGGAACTGATCCGGCGTTGCACCATCACCGTGAACACCGCCAACGGCACCAGCGCCAGCGCCAGCCACACCGGTCGCAGGTCGGCGGTGTAGAAGAGGGCGATGATCGTGATGGCCAGCAGGTCGTCCACCACCGCCAGGGTCAGCAGAAAGGTGCGTAACGCGGCCGGTAGGTGCGTTGAGATCACCGCGAGAACCGCCAGGGCGAAGGCGATGTCGGTGGCCGTCGGGACCGCCCAGCCTTTCGGCCCGGCGCCGCCGGCGATCACCAAGTACAGGATCGCGGGGGCCATCATCCCGCCGACCGCGGCTGCCACGGGGACGACCGCGCGGTGCGGGTCCCGCAGGTCACCGGCGACGAATTCGCGTTTGAGTTCCAGTCCGGCGACGAAGAAGAAGATCGCCAGCAACCCGTCCCCGGCCCACTGTTCGACCGTGAGATTCAGATGCATTGCGGCGGGGCCGATCTCGGTATCCAACAACCGAAAATAGCTGTCAGACAAGGGGGTGTTGGCCCAGATCAGGGCGATCACGGTCGCCACCAGCAGTAGGGCACCACCGACGGTTTCTTTGCGGAGGATATGGGCGACGCGGCCATCTTCGGCCCACGTGCCCGGTGAGAACAGCGACGAGCGGTTGGCGGCCACCGCGGAACCTTCCCAGGAGTTACTGGCGTCATCAGCTTCATGCCGACCAGACTTCCCGGCGCACCATCTAACACACTACCCAGCGCCGTACCTCACACCGACCGTGCCCCACGGCTGCAGCGGCCCGGCTCGAAAGCTCGCCGAGCTCGCCCGGGTCGCCGCCCCCTCCGCAAGACTGTTCGTCGCGTTCCGCCGTGCTGCTGCGGCGTCCTCTCCTCGTTCCAGGCCTGGCCAGGGCTGCTCACGGTCCTGGCCAGGCGGACCAACCGACCACCGCGACGGGTGGGCCGGTCGGATCCTGCCCAGCAGGTTGGGCAAGATCAACACCCAGCGCACACACCCTGGCGTGCTCACCGGCTTGCGGTGCGGGCAGGGCGTGTGCGGGCAGGTGGTGGCCGTTGATCGGCGTCGCGTCCCTCGTGGGTGCCGTGTTGGGATCTATCCCTCATCGGTGTGCGCGGCGCCCTGATGATGGGCGTCGTTGTCGGATACCTGTTCGCCGGGACCCGCGCACGTGGTGACCCGCCCGCGCTGGGTGTTGGGTTGTCGACCGCGATGCTGACCTTCTGCCTGTTCACCCTGCGGCGATCACCTCGTCCGTGCCCGCGGGGACCGCGGCAAGGTGCGCCCCGTCCTGGCCCTGGGGGCGCTGATCGGATGACCCCACCCCGGCTGTCCGACAGGAACCGTCAATCCCAGCCCGCCAGGTGGGTTCCCCTGCAGTACCGGCTCTTTCCGTGGCCGGCCGCCGCTGACCGAACGCCCGGCCGCAACACCGCAACCCGGCTTCGGGTTGCGGCGGCCGGGCGGGGGCGGGATGCTGCCCGGACAGGCGATGAGGCTCGCCGTTGCCCGCGGGACCGTCTCCGCTGATGGCCTCTAGCGTTCCTTCAGCCGCGCCCGGCGGGAGCCGACAGGTAGAGGAGGAACCCGGTGAGCAATCCACATCATTCGGCCCGGATTCCCGGCCGAAACCCGTTGGACGCGTTGGTGATCGTCGCCATCGTTACCTGCCCCTGACCCACTCGAGGAGATCACCATGACAAGCGCGTCGCTGGAACTGTCCGCGGTACACGCGGTGGAGATCCTGGACTCCAGGGGCGGCCCGACCCTGGCCGTCACCGTCGCCCTCGCCGACGGCACCACTGCCCGGGCCGGGGTGCCATCGGGGGCGTCCACCGGATCCCGGGAAGCGGTCGAGCTGCGGGACGGCGATAAGGCCCGGTACGGCGGCAAGGGTGTGCTCACCGCCGTCGGCAACGTCAACGGGGAGCTCGCCGAGGCTCTCGTCGGCAAGTCGTTCGCCGACCCGGCCGCGGTCGACCAGGCCATGTGCGACCTCGACGGCACACCGAACAAGGGCCGGCTCGGCGCGAACGGCATCATCGGCATCTCGATCGCCACCCACCGGGCGTACGCCGCCAGTGCTGGTGTCCCGCTGTGGAGGTCGCTGATCCCTGCCGGCGTCACCCCGTGCCAGCCGGTCCCGCATTTCAACGTCGTCAACGGTGGCGCGCACGCCCCGAACAGCCTGGACTTCCAGGAATTCATGATCGCCCCGCTGGGTGCGCCGTCCATCGCCGAGGGGATCCGCGCAGGCGCGCAGGTCTACACCAAGCTCAAGGGACTGCTGCACGACGCCGGTTTTGCCACCGGGTTGGGTGATGAGGGTGGCTTCGCCCCGGACATCAGCACCCCCGAGGACGTACTGCGGACCCTGGTGCAGGCGATCACCGACGCCGGGTACACCGCCGGCCGGGACGGCGTCGCAATCGCGATGGACCCCGCCTCGAGCGAGTTCTACCGTGACGGCGCCTACCAGGTCGCCGGTGAATCCCTGTCCAGCGCGGACATGATCGACAGGTACGAGGCGATCATCACCGAGTTCCCGGTCTGGAGCATCGAGGACGGCCTCGCCGAAGGCGACCAGGACGGCTGGATCGCCATCACGCAGCGCCTCGGCGACCGGGTCCAGTTGGTCGGTGACGACAACTTCTGCACCAACCCGGCGATCATCGCCGACGCGATCAGCCGGAAGATCGCGAACTCCGCGTTGATCAAGGTCAACCAGATCGGCACCGTCACCGAAACCCTGGAGGCAATGCGGCTGTGCCGCGAAGCCGGGTACACCGCCATGGTGTCCCACCGCTCCGGGGAAACCGAGGACACCTTCATCGCCGACCTGGCCGTCGGTACCGGCTGCGGGCAGATCAAGACCGGTGCCCCCGCCCGTGGGGAACGCGTTGCCAAGTACAACCGGCTGCTGGAGATCGCCGACACCAACCCCACACTGGGCTACGGGAGCAAGTAATACTCGGCTGGGACGCCGACAAGGGCGTCCCAGCGGTCGGGTTGATCGCCGCCCTGCCGACCACGAACGCGACCGTCGGGGACACCAGGGACCACAACAACCCACCGGTCGCCGTGGTGGGTGCCCGGTGACCCGCCGCCGTCAACCCGAAAACCCTTTGCCCGCAACCACAACGGTAGCACCCGCCGCTCCTTCTCCCCCGGAGAAGGGTGAAGGGTGGTTGACGGCCGAGGTGGTCAGTGTCGGCGCGGCGTCGCTGTTCAGGATTCGGGATCCGCGGATGTGGATCGTCATCCGCACCGCAGGAAAGGTTGTGTGCACGTGTGCACCATCCGTCCCGTCTTCATCGCCGGTCGGTCCATCACACACGGAACAGAAACAACGTGGCGGCATCCACGATTGGCCAATTTCCGGTTCTGATCTCAACCCGGCTGGTGATTGCCCTTGCAAACTCGTGCCCACGAGAACATGATGGGGACAGAACGGCGATGAGGCTCGCCGCAACCGCGGACGAATCGGTCCGATGATGGCCTCTACCCCCACCTTCGTGTGACCCGCATACGAAGACGGCCGGTGGAGGAGGTCACCATGTCGGCAGACCCGTAAACCCTTTCAGCTAAAAGGGCTTCCGACCCGTTGGTTGGCTTCGCGCCATCCAGGCGGGCAACCCCTCTGACCTCAGCCACCGCGGGTGCCCCACCGGGCAACACGCCTTCGGACGGCCCAGACCTGCTATGCCGCCACCTCTTACGGTTCACAGCCATGCGAAAACCGTTGAGATGTGGGCATTTCTTCGGCGCTTCGTCCGGCCGGACTTTCTGGGTCGCTGCGCTTGATCGACTGTTGCGGCTTTTCTGCCGCCGGTTCACCCACCCATTGAAGGAGTACATGATGAACTGTTTGGATTGCTCCACAGAAAGCCGCGCCTCCGCTGCTGTCGGGGTGTGCACGACCTGCGGGGCAGGGGTGTGCACATCGCATTTGGAACTGGACACCCACGTGACCGCGCCGTTCGTCGGAGTGGGTTCGCGCCGCGAGTACCCGACCCGCGCGGTCACCTGCGCGTCTTGCGCCCCTGTCATCGCGGAGATGCACCACCACCGGTACACCCAGGCGCCCACCGCGTCACCCACCGGACGCCGGTGACCGGCAACCCCACCGATCACACCTCGACCCTTCCCTGACCGGCCGCCGAGTGAGGGAAGGGCCGACCCGCACAACTCAGCGCGGCGGCAGGAACTCCGGGCGATTAACTATCGCCAGAGGATCCAGAACGGCATGAGCCGATCCGGTCACGAGTGTTCGTCCGCGCACCCATTTCCATCGCCGCATTCGGGCGGACCGCTCACCGCGTCACCGGCCTTTCCATCCTCGACAAGTGTTTCGGCTGCGGTTGTTCAACGCGCTCCACAAAAAGAAGGGCTCGATCGGGTATGAACGACTACTGGATCGCTGCGGCGTGGATGGGAATGGCCCTGCTGGCCAGCCTGCTCAGCATCCGACTGGGCATTTCGGTCGCATTGGTCGAGATCCTCGTCGGCGCGGTCGTCGGCAACGTCCCGGCCCTCACCGGGTTGGCGCAGCAGACCCGGTTCACCAACTTCCTGGCCACCGTGGGATCGGCGGTACTCACCTTCCTCGCCGGCGCGGAGATCGACCCGGACAGCCTGCGCCGGCACTGGCGAGCCAGCCTGAGTATCGGGTTGGCCAGCTTCGCCGCCCCATTCGCCGGGGCGTTGCTGTTCGCCCGGTACGTGCTGGACTGGACGTGGCCCGCCGCGGCGATCTGCGGCATCGCATTGAGCACCACCTCGGTCGCAGTCGTCTACGCCGTCATGGTCGAGTCCGGGCTCAACCGCAAGGACTTCGGCAAGCTCATCCTCGCAGCGTGTTTCGTCACAGACCTGGGCACCGTACTCACCCTCGGCGGAGTCTTCGCGGACGTGAACTGGGTACTCGCGGTGTTCGTCGCCGTCACCGCCGTCGTGCTGTCGTGGATGCCGACCCTGACCAGGGTGGTGCTCCGAAAGGTCGGCGGGCGGGTCAGCGAACCCGAGATCAAGTTCCTGTTCCTCATCCTGTTCGTCCTCGGCGGCCTGGCCAGCACCGCCGGCAGCGAAGCCGTGCTCCCCGCCTACCTGGTCGGCCTGGTCGTGGCCGGGGTGTTCCTACGGGACAGGGTCATCGTCGACCGCCTGCGGACCATCGCGTTCGCGTTGCTGACCCCGTTCTTCTTCCTCCGCGCCGGCCTACTGATCTCCTTCCCCGCCCTGATCAGCGGGGCAGGGATCATCGCGCTGCTGTTCGCCGTCAAAATGGTCACCAAGGTGATCGCGGTCTGGCCCACCGCAGCGGCGTTCCACCTCGGCAGGCGTGACCGCACCTACACCACCCTGCTGATGGCCACCGGGCTCACCTTCGGGTCCATCGCCGCCCTCTACGGCCTCACCAACCAGCTCATCAGCCAAGCCCAATACAGCCAACTGGTCACCGTCGTCATCCTGTCCGCGCTCGTCCCGACTCTGATCGCCCAGCAGTTCTTCCAACCCACCCTCGAACCCCGCGAGGATGTCGATGACCAGGCAGCCGCCGAGGACCTCGCCACCACCCACCACCAACACCCACGCCCTGCACTGGAACCTGCCAAACCCGACCCTGGGCAGATAGACGCCGCAAGACCGGATTACCCCGGCAGCCATCGTTGAACCGGCACCCGGGCTGTCGAACCGGCGGCTCGGGGTCGGGCCAGCAGCTACAGAGAACCGGATTCCGGCTCGGAATGACTGCGTCGTGGGCAGGGGCCGACTCCTCAGCAGTCCACTGGACCCCGCGAGCCCCTCGTCATCCGGCGCCTCGTTCAAGTGCACCTATCGGACCCCACGGCGCACCGACAGGGCCGAACGCTCGACTCACCTGATGATTGCGCTATCAGTCAGTTGCGAGGTGCAGGGTCATGTTTCGCGGTGATTGAGCTGCGCCATGAGTTCCCTGTTCGCGTTGCGGGCGGCGTCGAGGTCGTCCTCACGCGCGGCGAGCTGAGTCGCGACGTCGCCGAGCTGTTGTTCCAGGCTCGTGATCCTCTGTTGGAGTGCGTCGATATCGGTTGGAGCGCCGAGACCGTTTTCCTTCCAAGCATTGTCACCCAGCACGTGGGAGAGCCTCTTCTCCAGTTGGCTGATCCGCTGGGTTTGCCGGGCGCTGCGTTCCAGCGCGTTGGCCAGATCGGCCTGCAGTGCCTGCCGGCTTGCCCGGGTGCCGTCGGATGGAGTGGAGTCACGGGCTGCCTGGTGGTGGACAGCGGCGTGCAGATCGCTGTGCCGGTAGATGAAGCTGCGATGTACCCGTGCCGCTCGTGCCACCGACGAGACGCTGAGGTCATCACCCGCAGCGGCGAGCCTTGCTCACGGCGTTGATCACTCGTTGCCTGGCGGGTTGCCCTGTCCCGGCGCCGAGACTCGGTCAACGCCGTCGTCGTGCTGCTCATAAGGCACGTTCCAACCGTGGATCCAGATGAGGTGGTGGGGTTCTGGACATGCCGAGATGCTGGACCCTGCGGACCTTTCGCAGTGCCGCGGTCGCCTCGTCCAATGCACCCTGTTCGGCGACGCTCAGGTCGTCAACGGCTTCGGGACGGGCAGAGCGTCGACCGAGACCTCACCGAGGTCGTTCTCGTTGCGGTTCAACGTGTCCCGCAGTTCCTGTTCCCAGGAGATACCCATCGAGTGCCACCGTCCGTTCTGTGTCGCCGTCGCGAGCGCCAATTTAGCGCGCTACCCGGAGCCGGGCGACGGTGTCCAGGGGCTGATGCCCGATGATGGCCCGCGCGGTGCCGGTGGTCGCGTGCTGGATCAGTTCGGCTGCGGGCGGCGGCAGCGTCTGCGCGGCTGACGCCACCGGGACCCATCGGCAGCGGGCGACCCCCCGGGCCGGGCTGGATTTGTCCCACCACATGCCGGGCCAGGAAAACCAATTCTGTAGGGTTGCATCAAGCAATGCGCCGCGAAAGTGGCTCTGCCAAGACTCTTCTGGATCCAGCTTGGTGAGCGACACATGTCGGGCACCAGGCTGACCGGGACCGGTCACCTGGGTGGCAAGCACCCGGAACTGTGAGTGTCTACCCGAGGCCACGGCGGCGGCGAGAAGCAGGTTCCGGCTGGTGTGCAGCAGGTGATCCAACTGGTCGGCCAGGCCCCTTGACCGGTCACCTGAATCGCGGATGTCAGCCAGGTCCACCGTCGGCGCGCCGGAACGATCCGCTGAGCTGCTGCCGATGGAAATCGAAGTGCTGGGTCGGGTAGTGATAGATGTCGGCCAGGGTCATAGTCGGCGTGAAGAACGGATCCCACCGGGTGGGGTAACTCATGGAGCGGGCCAGGTCCGCCGCGCTTTCGCGGCGCAGATGCCGTTGCAGGGAAGCGACTACCCGGTCGAGCTTGGGCCCCATCCGGCGATGATCGAAAACCGTCGCGCCACACCGGGAGCCCCAATAGTTCACCGCGTCGAACGGAACGGTCGCGAAATCCAGGACCGCGGCAAACCCCTTACCCACCGGGGCTGGGAGTCGACCGAACACTCGGACCAGAACCAGCAGCGCACGGACGATCATGTAGCCGAACAACATATGGAACAACAGTTGCTCGTTGGTCCACCTCGTACCGTCGCTGCGCCGGTACAGGCTGGCGGTGTCGGCTGACTCCAACAGGCGGTGAAACACGCGACGCGCATCGTCCATCTCCCGGATGATGGCGGCCCGATCGACGCCCTCTTCGACCACCCCGGCCCTCCTCAACTCAGGTCCGCGAATGGCTGGTGCCTCAGCCTAATGAGACCAGCGGGGTTTCCTCTGGGAGGCTTGGCTAGCAGCGGCCGGCGGCTCGTTTGTTTTGACCGTCGCAGCGGCCATCGGCCGCGGATTCCTCCCGGAGGTGCGCCATGCCGAACACCGACCCAGAGCGGCCGCCGATCCACGCCCCTCGGCCGGGGGTCCGCGAACTTCGGGCACCCGTCCTTTGTGGAGTTGTTGTCGGCGGGATCCAGGCGGCCTCACCGTTCGGCTTCTGGTGGCTCGAGCCGGCGACTGTCTACGCTCTCGAACTAGCGCTGATCGCGGCGATCTACATCGGGTTCAGCGTCGCTGACGGACGGTGGAAGGTGATCGCCGTTGAGTGTGGCGTCGCCGCGGCGTTCGTGATCCTCGCCGCCGCGGGCGTGACCGGCTCAGCATGGCTCCTGGTCGTTGGACTGGCCGGGCACGGCCTCAAAGACCTGTGGCAGCATCACTCTCAGTTTGTGGTCAACACTCGATGGTGGCCCCCGTTCTGCGCGTCGGTTGACTGGGTGGTCGCAGCGATCGTGGCCATCGCACTGGCCGGGGGAATTCAACTCCACTAGCACGGTCGATTGATCGACGGCACGTTCCATCTTCCGCACCTGGAATCCCGAACGCGGCACCACCCTGCTGCCAACGGCGGGAACCGCACTAGGGCTGCACTAGGGCAGGAACTGCATTTCGGGGAAGCGTGCCGAGGGGTGGTCGAGCAGGTGACTGTCGCGGTGACGAACGTGCGTGTCGAAGAACGCGGTGATGTAGGCGCGCTGATTGACGATGGACCGGTGTGGGTCGATGGTGCCGATCGCCTCGCGGACGACGTCTGGTGGGAAGTTGAGCGCGCCGGCTGTTTGGGGGAGCAGGATCTGCGAATCGGTGAAGGAGCCGTGCGCCGAGCCGGTCAGTTGCAGATTGAGTCGCCAGCCGCTCTGGTTGGCCCAGAACTTCGCCCACGTCTCATCGTCGTTGTCGCGGCCATGGCCCTGGGCGGCGACGAGCATGAACGGCCGGTCCAGGCCGGCGTTGACAACGGGCCCGAACAGGGTGCCGTCCAGGTCGACGCCCGCCTTGATCCGCTGGTCTTCGAGCATGGCCGCGGCGGCGGTCGCGCCGCCGAGGGAGTGACCGAACATGCCCACGCTGGACAGCCGCAGCGCGCCACGTATCCCCGATGGAAGTCGGCGGTGCTCCGCGTCCGGGTTGGTGCCGGCGTTCAGGACAGCCAGCGAGTCCAGGACGAAACGGGTGTCCGCGACGCGGACCGCCACCGCCTTTTCCAGGACCGCCGGTGTCTGGGGCGGCATCGCCGGTGTCTCGACGCGTCCGTCTGGGAATTCGACCGCACTGGCGTCGTGGGGGTGATCGATCGTGACGACGATGTATCCCCGGCTCACCAATTCCTCGACCAGGACGGTGCCGCTGTCGCGGTTGTTGCGCAGGCCGGGTGAGTAGAGCACCACCGGCCTGCCGCCACGGTCACGCTCGACCGGCGCACCTTCCCGGCCATGGGTGAGGGGCACCCGCAGAACGCCCGGGGTCACCCCCAGGTCATGTTCGAAGCTGGCCCACGCGGCTGGTGGCAGCCACGGCGCCAACGGGTAACAGTTGACCCGCTGGGCCGGATACCACAGGCTCACCATGAGCTCCCGAACCGGCTGCGACGGCACCCACGGATCCGGCCGGGTTCGATCCACCAGATGCAGCGGGACGACGCCGATACGGTCGTGGCCGGTAGGTGCCGGCAGGGTGGGCCGCAGCGGCTGCCCTGTCGTCGCGGGCGCCTCCGCCGGCTGCGCGGAGGCCAGCGGTGCGCTGACGCCCGCTACGACCAACAGACTCAGCCATAGCAGCAGGACACGGCCGATGATGGTGGGGACGGACGGGTCGTGCGCGGGTCGGGATCTCATGGTGCTCCTCCGGTACTCCTCGGCGCAGGAACGCCCAACCGGGACGTTGCCGCTCGGTGTTTCTCACGTTGCCGCTCAGGGGTTCCTCACGTTGCCGTTCAGGTGTTCCACCCCCGGCCCGTCGGTGACACCCTGCGGGACTTCTTCGTCAAGGCCGGGTCGGCTTGGGGTCCGAGTTGCTCCGACTTCCGCTGGGCGACTGACCGTCAGCGATTCGCCGCGTTGTTGACAACGGTGCGGCGGCGGGCGATGTGATCGGCGAGGAACGCGGCGTCCGCGCCTACCCAGCCCAACAGCGCGGAACCCCGGGTGTGCTGCCAGGGCAGACCCACGGTGTACAGGCCGGGCGCCGGGGTGACGCCACGGACCTGCCGCAGTCTCCCCCGCTCGTCGACGGCGCCGGGTACCCGGACCCACGAGTGATCCATCCGGTACCCGGTAGCCCACACCACGGCGTCCACCTCGGTGCCCGACCCGTCCTGGAACGTCACAGTCCGGCCGGCCGCTGCGGTGACGCGGGGCCGGGTGGTGACCCCGTACCGACGGGCGAGCCGGCGGGGACCCTCGCCGAACACCGGGTCCCGGTTGGCGAGCCGCCGGCCGAGGCGGGATCCCGCGGTGACCCGGTCCACCCGCAAACCCTTCGCCCACCACCAGATGTCACGGCCCAGCGGGCGCTGCGGCAGCACCGGGTTCGGATCACCCGCGGAGAGCTCCACCGGGTGAGTCATTGACAGCTCCCTGGCGATCTGGCAGCCGGAGTTCCCGGCGCCCACCACCAGCACCCGCCCGGCCGGCAGCGCGCCCGGATTCCGGTAGTCCTGGCTGTGCATCTGCGTCACGCCCGGGTCGATTCGATCCGCGACCGCGGGGATGACTGGCACCTGGAACGGCCCGGTGGCGACCACCACCTGGTGCCGCCAGCACCTCCTCGCCCACCTCGGCCAGGTAAATGCCGTCGGTGTCACGGGTCAGGGCGATGACCTGCGTGTTCAATCGGATCGGCAGGTCAAACGCTGCGACGTACCGGTCCAGGTAGTCCGCCACGTCGTCCTTGGTCGGGTACCGGTCCTTCCCGGCCGGGAACGGCAGCCCCGGGAGGTTGTCGTACTGGGCGGGGGTGAACAGTTGCAGCGAATCCCACCGGCGCCGCCACACGGCGCCATCTTCGGGGGCCGCGTCGACAAGCAGAAACCGGCCGACTGTCTGGTTCAGGTGATGTCCCACGGCGAGCCCGGCCTGCCCGGCTCCGACCACCAGCACGTCGAGGGTGTCTGTCGGGCCGCTCACCGGACCGACTCCGAAGCGACGCCGACGGCAGCGTCGGTGGCGGCGCCGTCGACCGGTGAACCATCGGCTGGGTCGACGTGGAAGTTGAACATCATGCCGCTCTCGTGGTGCTCCGCGATATGGCAATGCGCCATCCACACCCCGGGATTAGTGACGTCCAAGAGGATGTCGACCGTTTCGCCGCGGCGGACCAGCACCGTGTCCTTCCACACCAGGTTGGGCTCCGTTGTGCCGTCCCGGCTCATGATCAGGAAGCGTCCGGCGCCGTGCACATGGAACGGGTGGTGCATCGGATGGTCGGACTCCATCTCGTTGACCAACCGGATCTTCACCTGGTCACCGACCCGGAACCGCCAGTCGATCCCGTGGTTGCGCTCCCCGGTGTCCTGGTCGAGCAGGATCCACCGCATGTTCGCCGGCGTTGTCATCCGGTTCACCTCGACCATGTCGTCCTCCCACTCGATGCCCTCATGCGGCGATGCGGGAGTTCCGCTGTGGTGCGCATGCACGGCTGCGGCGACGGGACTGTCGCCGTCGGTGTGGTGGCTCTGGTGATCGGTGTGACCAGTCGTCGACTCAATCAGGTGCGCGGGCAGTAGTTTCATGCCGCACTCCGGGCATCGGCCGGGTTCCGGACTGGTCACCTCCGGGTGCATCGGGCAGGCGTATCCGGCCGCGGGTGCCGCGGTTGGTAGCAGCTTCATCCCACAGTCCGGGCATCGGCCGGGTTCCGGACTGGTCACTTCCGGGTGCATCGGGCACGCGTAGGTCACCGCGGCGTCTGGGTCGAGGTCGGGACCGGGCAGGTCCATCTCGGCGACGAAGGCCAGCGTCTTGTCGGGGGCGGTGGTGAGCAGCGCGGTGATCCGGTCGCGTTCGGTTGTCATGTCCGCGTTGGTCCGGAGCGCTTCGAACTCCTTGACCAGGACTGGTGTGACTTGTTCTGGGGTGATGGTGATCTCCGTCAGGGGGTAGACGCGGTCGGGGGTGTGGTGTTCCAGGGTTACCACCCCGGCCTCGGCGAACCGCGCGTCGACGACGGCTCGCTCGGAGGGAGCCAGCATCACCGCGTCGACGAACTCTTCGTGCTCGTAACGCCCGCTGTCACCGCCGACAAGTTTCATCCGGGCGCCCGGGATGGTGACGTTGAACACCCGGGTGTTCGCGGTGTTGATCAGGTAGAAACGCACGATCTCACCGGCCGCGGCAGCCAGTTTCAGGTTCGGGTCACCGTTGATCAGCAGCACGTCACCGAACCGGCCCATCGCGGCGTGGGTGGTCTGTGTTCGGCTGAACGGCGCGACAGTGCCGTCGGTCAAAAGGATGTCGTCCAGGGTGAGGGTGATCTCCCGGTTGACCGGTGGCCAGTAGTCGGGGCGGGCGGGCTCGACGACGATGGAGCCGTACAGGCCCATTTCCTGGCCGTAATCCTGCCGGATATGTGGGTGGTACCAGTACACGCCGGGGTCGGGGAAGGCGATCCGGTAGCCGAAGG
>JBBQJM010000039.1:0-13270 GCA_038325895.1 Mycobacteriales bacterium | reverse complement strand
GGTGCGCGGGCAACAGTTTCATCCCGCAATCCGGGCACCGGGTGGGTTCGGTGCTGGTCACCTCGGGGTGCATCGGGCAGGCATACCCGGCCGTTGGCACCGCGGTCGGGAGCAACTTCATCCCGCAGTCCGGGCACCGGTCCGGTTCGCTGCTCGTCACCTCGGGGTGCATCGGGCACACGTAGACAACAGCAGTACCGGGGTCGATGTCCGGGGCGTCCATGTCCATCTCCGCGACGAAGGCCACCGTTTTGTTCGGGGCGGCTTCGAGCATCGGGGTGATCCGGTCGCGTTCGGCGACCATGTCCGCGTTGACCCGCAACGCACCGAACTGGTCTGCCAGGTCAGGTGTGACGTGCTCTGCGGTGACGGTGATCTCGGCCAACGGGTAGACCCGGTCGGGTGTGTGGTGTTCCAGCGTCACGGTCCCAGGTTCGGTGAACTGCACGTCGACGACGACCCGCTCGGAGGGGGCCAGGATGGCGGATTGGACGAACTGTTCCTGTTCGTAGCGGCCGCTGTCACCGCCGACGAGTTTCATCCGGGCGCCGGGAATCGCGACGTTGAACACCCGGGTGTTCGCGGTGTTCACCAGGTAGAGCCGAACGACCTCGCCGGTGCGGGCGGTCAGTTTCAGGTCCGGGTCGCCGTTGGCCAAGAACACGTCACCGAACCGGCCCATCGCGGTGTGCGTGGTCTGGGTGCGGCTGAACGGGGCCACAGCGCCGTCGGTGAGCAGGATGTCGTCCAAGGTGAGGGTGAGTTCCCGGTGAGCGGGTGGCCAGTAGTTAGGGTCGGTGGGTTCGACGACGATGGTGCCGTAGAGGCCCATTTCCTGGCCGTAGTCCTGCCGGATGTGTGGGTGGTACCAGTACACGCCGGGGTCGGGGAAAGCGATCCGGTAGCCGAAGGCGCCGCCCGGCTCGATGGGGTCCTGGGTGTGGTGGGTGCCGTCGAACCGGTTGTCCAGTCGCAGCCCGTGCCAATGCACGGTGGTCTCCAGGTCTCCGTCGTTGGCGGCGTTCACCACCACCTCGGTGCCCTGCCGCACCAGCAGGGTGGGCCCGGGGATGGACCCATTGTAGGCCAGCATCCGGACCGTGTCCTCACCGATCTGCTTGGTCACCGGGGCGACCCGTAGGTCGAAGACGGCACCGTCGGACAACTGGACGGTCTCGGTAGGAACGCCGGCGGGTAGGCCGCTGATGTCGGAGCTGAACACATCCTGCCCGGCGCCGTCCTGCCCGGCGCCGTCCTGCCCGGCGGCATCCTGCCCGGCGGCATCCTGCCCGGCTGATTCGTGCCCGAACATGTTGTGTGCGTAGTCGGCCGGCGCATCGTGTGCTGTCCCCGAGATCGTGGTCATCGTGGTGGTCCTTTCCTGGTGGCCCGCCCGTCGGCGGCCGGTTGACAAATGAAAACTCCTGCGTAGCAATGAATTCGACTATGTCAAACGCTGTGCCGGCATCGACTTGCGGTCGTTGGTCGGCACACGATATCCCTCTTACCCGTCATCGGCCTCCGGGCATCGGGGGGCGTGGTGATGGCGGAACCGCGGAATCTGCTCTCCCGAACCGCGGTGGCCGGGCATCGGCCGCCGCACCAACTGGGGGGCGAGCGGGCGTGAAGTGGAGAAAGGTCTCACTGGTGGGCATGTCGTCAATCTTCGGCGTTGCGGGGTGCGATCGCACCGGCGAAACCACCGGGTTCCGACACCGTCCCCCGGGCCCATGGATGGCGGCGTCGATGGGCATCGGCGAGTCTCAGATGGTGATCGCGATCTTTCCTCTGACGTTTCCGGCTTCGATGTGCTGCATGGCCTCGGGCACTCGGTCCAGTGGGTAGGTCCGGTCGATGATCGGGGTCACGGTACCTGCGGTGATGTGGTCGGCGAGGATCTTCAGGTCGCGGTCCCGTTCCTTGGAGGTCAGGCCGGTCAGTCGTTGGCCGATAAACGGTGTCAGGAGCAGAGCCCGCAGTTGCCGGTCGATGCCTCCGGTCAGGTTGCCCTTGCTCTCGCCGCCGACGATCACGGCGGTCCCGGTGGGGGTGAGCGCGCGCCGGAGGGTGGAGAGCGGGGAGTTGCCGGCGATGTCGATGACCAGGTCGTAGTGGTGCACGCCGTCGGCGAAGTTCTCGCGGGTGTAGTCGATGACCCGATCTGCACCGAGACGTGTTACCAGGTCGAGTTTCCCGGTACTGGCGACCCCGGTGACGTCGGCCCCGGAGGCCTTGGCCAGTTGCACCGCGTAGCCGCCGACGCCACCCGAGGCGCCGATGATCAACACTCGTTGTCCCGGCTGGAGTCGCCCGGCCTCCAGGGCCTGTAGTGCGGTGCCGCCGGAGATCCCGATGACCGCGGCCTGCCCGAACGAGGCGTTCGCCGGTTTGTGGGCGAGTTTGTCTTCGCGGGCCGCGGAGTACTCCGCGAAGGAACCCCGGCTCATCCCGAACACCTCGTCGCCCACGACGAATTTGGTGACCGCCGGGCCGACCGCGACGACCGTGCCGGCGACGTCCAGGCCGGGCACCCGGTTCTTCGGCCTGCGGAACCCAAACCCGATGACGCGCATCAGATACGGCCGGCCTGTCATCAGATGCCAGGTTCCCCTATCAACACCGGCAGCGTGCACCCGGATCAGCACCTCGTGGTCGGCGATGACCGGTCGGGGGATCCGTGCCGAGCGGAGCACCTCGGCGGGTCCGTAACGGTCCTGCACGATCGCCCGCATCGTTGATTCGTCTGTCGCTTGGGTCATCTCGGTCGTTGCGGCGTTCTTGCCGTCAAGCTTCATGATCGTTTCCCTTCCGGAGGTTCCGGTGCTCGGTTGAGAGGTGCGTCGTCAAAGGGGCGTGGTGGATTTCCGCGGCCGGTTCAGTTCAGTTCAGGGGTGTGCCGGTTCGGGCGGCATCGACGACTGCGGTGATTGCCTGGCTGGTCGTGGCGGCGTCGGAGGGGTTGTCGAGCAGTGATTCGTGGTCCGCGCCGGCCACGACCAGGTGGATGCTGTTGCCCGACAGCGCGGCCAGGGCCATTTGCGGGGTGAGCCAATCGGGTGCTGCGTCCACGGGTGCGGTGAGCACGTACAGTGGCCGGTCACCCAGAGTGGTCACCGCGCCGGCCTGGGCCATCATCGTCGGAACCATCGCGAACTCGTCGCGTTGGCTGCGGGCCTGCCCGGCGGTGGAGAAGGCGGCGCGTGCCTGCTCCCGAGCCTGGGCGGGCAGCCCGGCGTGGCTCGACGCGTTGACCAGCCCAGTGACACCGAGACGGGCCAGCCCGGGGAACAAACCGTCGGCGATGGTGAAAATGTTGTAGAAGCCCGGGTACTCCGGCAGCGCGGTGAATGCGTTGGGTGGGGTGGAGTCCAGTAGCACCATCCCGGCGACCTGCTCGGGGTACCTGGCGGTGTAGTCCAGGACGTAGAGGCCGCCGAGGGAGTGCCCGGCCATGACCAGCGGGCCGGTGATGCCTGCGCGGTCCAGCAGGGTGTGCAGGTCAGTGGCGATCTGGTCGCCGTCCTGGGGTGCGGGGGAGGGTTCGCTGCGGCCGCGGCCGGCGCGGTCGTAGACGCAGACCCGGGTGTGTTCGGCGACGGTGGGGGCGATCAATCCCCAGGCCGCGGAGGTTTCACCGAGACCCGGTTCCAGGATCACGGTGGGCTCACCGGATCCGTTGCAGGACAGGAACAGCTGGTGATCACCGACGTCGATGAGCTGCCCGGGCAGGGACTCGGCGGATGCCTGGTCGACTGATTGCGTGACGGTGTGGTAGCTGCCGCCGATCGCGGCGAGGGCGGTGACGGCGATGACCGGGTACAGGATCCCCCGGCCGCCGCGGCGCGGCAGCTGCCAGCGGCTGCGGGTGGTGATCCAGACCAGCAGGACGAGCAGGGCCGGCGGCCATACCCAGCCAAGCGCGTCCAGGGTGGCGCTGCTCGGGGTGAAAACAAGCAGCGCGGCGCCGCCCACGCCCATCACCGCGGCGGGAACGGCGGCCCACCGCTGCGGATGGTCGGTGAAGCGCACCGAGAGGGCCGCCAAAAGGGCCCATCCGGCGGCGAAGCCGAGGAGCACCAGTCCGTCGACGACCGGTTCGGTCCCGCCCGCCGAGACGACAACACCGGCGACGGCCGCGGCGAGCCCACCGATCACGCTGACCGCGACGACCACCCGCATCGGCCACCGGGTGTGCCGCCGCAGCGCGGGGTCGGGCGTCGGTCCGCTCGTCGTGGGTGCAGTGGTGGCCGGCTCCGCCTCGGGGCCGTCGGCGTGGGGGGTGGTCGTCGTGGGTGGCGGTGCGGCCGGGTCTTGAACGCTGGTGCGGTGCTGGGACATCACGGTCTCCTGATCTGGGAAGTGGAAGCTTGCTGCTGGGCCTGAGTCTTCGTCAGGACAAGTGATGGTCGCGCCGGTGAAATCACCGGGATCAGCGCCAACGGCCGATCAGGCAGCCGGCACGACCGCGGGTGCGGCCGTGATGTGCTCGGCGAGGGCTCGGCCGTCGTTGGCTCCGTCCACGAGTGCGCTCCGGATCACTTGGCCAGCGGTCCGCCGCTCCGGACCGATGAGACGACGTCGAGGATCGCTTGAGTGGTGGTGGCGGCGGCGTCTTCATCCGCGACCAGCGCTTCGTGGACGGCGCCGTCGATGACGCGGTGCACGCTGTTGGTCGACAAATTTGCGAGCTCGTTCTGCGACGCTAGATGGGCCGCGTCGCTTCCGCTGCCGGCTGTCAGGACGGCCAACGGCTTGCTGGCGAAGTCGCCGAGAGATGCAGCTTCCTCCATCGAGGTGTTCGCCTGGATGTACTCGTCGATCGTGCTGCGTAGATTGCCCGCGGTCGCGGTGCTGGCGTCTACCTCGTCCTGGGACTGCGGCGGCAGGCTGCCGGAGGCGAGTTGCGCGTACAGGCGGCCCAGGCCAAATCGAGCCGAGGTCGAAACCAGCGCGGAAACACGGCCCATGATGTCGTAGGAGTCCCCGTCGTCGGGCGATGCTGCGCTCGGTTTCGTCGCCGATGCCGGTGCGGTGGAGTCGACCAGCACCATTCCGGCGACCTCGTCGGGATAGCGGGCGGCGAAGGTGAGTGCGTAGAGGCCGCCGAAGGAATGGCCGGCCAGCACAAAGGGTCCTGGAACGTGTCCGCGCTGCAGCAACGTGTGGAGGTCGGTCGCGATCTGCGCGGCGTCCTGGGGGGTGTCAGCGGGCTCGCTCCACCCGCGACCTGCGCGGTCGTAGACGCAGACCCGGGCGTGACGGGCTACGGCCGGGGTTATCCACCCGAGGTTCGACGACATTTCGCCTGCGCCCGGCTCGAGCACGACGGTGGGACTGCCTGAGCCGGTGCAGTTCAGGTGCAGGCTGTGTCCACCAACGTCGATCAACTGACCAGGCATCGGGTAGGCGCTTGCATCCACCGCTTCACGCACGGTTTCATAGCCGCCGCCCACCGAGGCAATAACCAGAATCGCGAACACCGGGTAGAGCAGCCATCGTCTGCTCCGGCTACGAAGCTGTCGATGGGCGCAGACGATCATCCAGATTGCCAACCCCAGCAGCGCGGGAGGCCACACCCAGTTGAGCACCTCGTGCGCCGAGGAGCCGAACCCCACCAGCAGGAGACCGCCCAGTCCCATGAACAGTGCGGGAACCCAGGCCCATCGCTGTGGCTGATCGGTGAACCGCACCGAGAGCACCGCCAACATCGTCCAGCCCAACGCGAATCCGCACAGGACTGCACCAGTGACGGCGCTCTCCTCTGCCGGGATGAACGGAGCGAGGACGAGGAGTACAGCAGCGACCAGTCCGGTGGCCAACGAGCCGACCACGATCCAACCAATGCGTCCCCGCGGCGCCGGATCAGGGCTGGGCGGCCGGTCCGCGACGACCATCTGCATCGGCCACCCGGTGGGCGGCCGATTCGCGGGTTCCGGCGCCGCTTCGGTCGTCAAGGGAGGGCTTGTGGCCGGCTCCACGGCGGGGCCGTCGGCGCTGGGGGTGGTCGTCGTGGGTGGTGGTGCGGCCGGGTCTTGATTGCTCGTGCGGTGCTGGGACATCACGGTCTCCTGATCTCGGAAGCGGGAGCTTGCTGCCAGGCCTCAGTCTTCGTCCGAAGGAGCGGTGGTCGCGCCGGTGAAATCACCGGGCTCGGTGCAACCGGCGGTTCAGGCGGCGGACACGGCGGCGGGCATGGCCGTGATGTGTTCGGCAATGTGTGCGGCGTCGGCGCCGACGAAGCCGAGCAGGGCCGATCCCCGGGTGTGCTGCCACGGCAGTCCGAGGAAGTACAGGCCGCGGACCGGGCTGACTCCCCGCTGCTGGACCGGTGCGCCGGCGGCATCGATGGCGCCGGTAACGTCGATGAAGGAGTAGTCGGAGCGGTACCCGGTGGCCCAGATGATCGCCGCCGGGGAGGTCGTGGTGCCGTCGGCGAAAGTCACGGTGGTGGTGTCGGCGGCGGCGACCCTGGGGTGCATGGTGACCCCCGTCCGGGCCAGTTGCTTGGTGCTGGTCCCGATGACCAGCTCTCCGCTGTCCCGGAATCGCCGGCCCAGACGGGACTGTCCCGAGGCGCTGATCAGTCCGGTCGTGGTGAGCCACCAGAACAGGTCTCGGCCCAGAACCCGTTGCGGCAGTGCGCGGGTGGCCGATCCGCTGGACAGCGCCACGGGTCGGCTCCGGTGGAGTTCTGTCGCGATCTGCACACCGGAGTTCGCGGCGCCGACGACCAGGACCGGCCCGTCGGGCAGCTGGTCGGGGTTGCGGTACGCGGAGCTGTGCAGCTGCGGAATGTGCGGGCCGATTGCCTCCGCGATCGCTGGGATGACCGGGTTCTGGAACGGGCCGGTGGCGACCACAACCTGAGCGGCACGGAAGGTCGGACCGTCGGTGTGCACCGTGAAACCGGCCTGGTTCCGGGTGACGCGGGTGACCCGGGTGTTGTGTCGGATCGGCAGGCCGAAAGTGCTGGCGTACTGGCGGAGGTATTGCGCGGCAGCGTCTTTCGTGGGGTAGCGGTCCGGGTCGCCGGGGAATGGCAGGCCTGGGAGTCCGGAGTAGCGGGCCGCGGTGAACAGGGTCAGGGAGTCCCATCGTGACCGCCAGACGTGCCCGACCTCAGGGCCGGCGTCCACGATCAGGAACGTGCGGCTGTGTTGCTGGAGCTGCCGTCCGATCGCCAGACCGGACTGGCCGGCGCCGATCACGATCACCTCGAAAACTGAATCTGCCGGCTGTTGGACATGTGCGCTGTTGGTCGTCATGGTGGGCTCCTTGGAAACGGTGTGCTGGTTGGTCACGAGTGTTGAGCTGGGCCGTCCTTCATCGCACCGGCGAAGTCGCCGGGTTCCGGAGGCGACGGCGCTGCGCCGACGCCTCCGGTGTCCTGTTGGGGGATCAGACGCTGGCGAGTTGTGTGCGGCGGGTGCCTGATCGGCATCTGCAGGTGCACTGGTGGGTTGGCAGTGCTGCGGGTGGCCTTCGATGTGGACCTCGGGCAGTGCGCGGTCGAGCCGGGCCGGGAGCCACCAGTTCCGGTCGCCGAGCACGTGCATGGCGGCGGGGACGAGGAGCATTCGGATCACCGTGGCGTCGATGAGAATCGCTGCGGCCATGCCGATCCCGATGACCTTCAACGCGATGTCGGTGCTCGGGATGAAGGCGGCGAACACGGCGATCATGACTTCTGCGGCGGCGGTGATGACCCGGGCGGTGCCGGCCAGGCCGTTGACGATGGCCTAAGTGTTCTCACCGGTGGCCAGCCAGGTTTCCCGCATCCGGGCGACCAGGAAGACCTCGTAGTCCATGGACAACCCGAAAGGACGGCGAACATCGGATACCGGTGGTTTCGCCGGTGCGAGGACCACCGAGCACCGCGAACACTGATGAGGTACCGCTCCACCACGTTCGGCGCAGTCGCCCACAGTCATCCGCCATCAGTACGGCGGCCGATGCCCGGCCACCGAGGGGAAGGCAAGGTTCCGCAGCCCCACCATCACCACAGCAGCCGACGCCCGGTTGTCGATGGCGGGTAGGGATCGTGTGCGTTCGCCCGAGAGAACGCTCCGGTTGATCGGTGAATGTTTCCGATGCCTTCCGGCGTCGACACTGGCGAAGGAGCTGTCATGATGTCCAACACCCCGCGGGTGTTCGTCGGCGCCACCACCTTGCTCATTGCGGGCATGGCAACCGACGCGGCACTGCAAACGGTGACCGCGGCAATGAATGACTTTCCCGGGGTACGAGTGATCGCCGCCGATCGGGTCACCGGGCTGGTCACGCTCAGCGCCGACCGACCGGTCAATCGTTCGGACCTGACCGCCGCCATCACTCAGGCCGGTTACTCCGTTCTGGCGTAGCACCCCGCGATGAGTCCGGATGGTCGCACCGGATCGCCCCGGTCACTTGACGTGTTCCCAGCCAAAGAGCGGAACGCCCTCGTGGCCGAGGACGTTCGGCGCTGCGTCTTGGTGAGATCAGTTGGCCGCAGCGCGTTCGAGCGTTTGACAGAACCTGACGGCAGCTCACAGTCTCACGGTCGCGGGTGACTACGCTGCCGGGGTGCTGCATGGTCGGGTTGTCGAACGGGAACGCCTCTTGGTGCTGTTGAGCGACGCCCGCGGCGGCAGGGGCGGGGTGTTGGTTGTTCGGGGGCAGCCCGGTGTCGGTAAGTCGGCGTTGCTGGCCGACGTGATCGGGCACGCGGTGTCTGATGTCGGGCTGGGGATGCTGGTCCTGCGGACGCAGGGCATCGAGTCGGAGTCGCCGCTGCCGTTCGCGGCGTTGCAGCGACTGCTGCGCCCGGTGATGCGGTACGTCGATCGTCTCCCTGCTCGGCAGTCCTCGGCGCTGCGGGCGGCGTTCGGTGAGTCCGATACCCCACCCGGCGACCGGTTCCTGGTGTTCTTGGCCGCGCTGAGCCTGCTCGCCGAGGCGGCGGAGGAGTCACCAGTGCTGTGTGTCGTCGATGACGCGCATTGGCTGGACGAGGCTTCCACCGCTGCACTGCTTTTCGTGGCGCGCAGGCTCGGCCCGGAACGGCTGGCGCTGCTGTTCGCCGCCCGCGACGGTGACGTCCGCAGGTTCGACAGTGGCGAACTGCCGGAGTTGGTGGTGGGCGGCATCGACGCGGCCGCTGCGACCGATCTCCTCACCGAGCTGGGTGGTCAGCCGGTCCTCGACGATGTCCTGGACCGGCTGATGAGGCAGACGGGGGGTAACCCGCTGGCCCTGGTCGAGCTGCCCGGGTCGCTCACGCCGGCCCAGCTCGCCGGTCGGGAGCCGTTGCCGGCGGACCTGCCGTTGACCGAAGGCGTGCAACGGGTCTTCCTGGACCGCAGCAGACGGCTGTCCGCCGATGCCCAGACCTTGCTGTGTGTCGCCGCCGCTGACGATTCGACCAGGGTGAGCGTGGTCCGGCAGGCCGCGGACCTGCTCGTTGTCGGCGCTGGTGCGTTGACCGAGGCAGAGGAATCCGGGTTGTTGACCATCACCGGGGCCGAGATCGGTTTCCGTCACCCGCTTGTCCGCTCCGCGGTGTATCAGGGCGCGACCACTCACGTCCGCCAACAGGCGCACCGGGCGCTGGCACAGGTGATGATCAGCGGTCAGGACGCAGACCGGCGGGCCTGGCACCTTGCGGCAGCAGTCGACGAACCCGACGACGACGTCGTCGCCGGGCTGGACGAAGCCGCCCGGCGCGCGGCGTCACGTGGCGGCTTCGAGGCCGCCAGTGCGGCGTTCGAACGGGCCTCCGAGCTGACCAGCGACGAAAATGCCAGGAGCAGAAGACTTCTCGCTGCGGCGACGAATGCGTGGCTGGCGGCGCAGCTGCCCCGGGCGATGCGCTTGGCGAACACGGTCCGCGCCGAAGTCACCGATCCCGTGGTGCGGTCCGACCTCGATCGGCTCCGCGGCCGGATCGAATTCATCATCGGTTCCGTGCCGGTGGGAATCGGGATCTGGGGCCGGGCCGCCCGGGAGGTGGTGGCCACCGACCCGCAGCGGGCCAGGGAGATCGGCATGATCGCCACCGCCGGGTCGACATTCCTGCCCGAACGGGATCGTACCGATCTCGACCCCGCCGAACTCCTGGCGACCGCCGCGCAGGACACCTCTATCCGGGCTCGGTGCTTTACCCAGCTGTTGACCGGGTTCCACCAGCTCAACCACGGCGGCCTGGCCCGCGCCGCCGGTTACCTGCGGCAGGCCGTCGCCCTCGGAAGCGACCTGTCCGAGACGGACCTGTTGACCAACCTCGGGATCGCGACCTTCCATCTCGGCGACGACGACGGCTTCAGACGCTTCTTCAGCCGCATGCTGACGCAGGCCCGCAATGATGGGGCGATCGGCCTCGTCCTGTTCGCGTTGCCGCGGTTGGCGCTGGCCGATCTGTCGGCCGGGAGCTGGACCGGCGCGGTGGGTCATGCCACCGAGGCGCTGGAGCTGGCCCGCAGTACCGGGCAACATGCCTTGGCCGCGATGCCGCTGGCCCAGCTGGCGTTGGTCGCCGCGCTCCGCGGCGACCAGGGATACGACGGGTTGCTGACCGAGTTGGATCGGGTCACCGCGGGGGAGCCCGCCGGGATCCTCGGAGTCTTGATGCAGGACACCCGGCGGTGGGCGCAGGGCGCTCGCGCCGCGCTGACCGGCGAACCCGCCGAGGCGTTGCACCACTACGAGCAGATGACCCAACCCACGCTCACCCGGCTGGCCGCCTATGACAGGTTGGACATCGCCGCCCGAACCGGTCACATCGACACCGCCGTGCGGTGGCTGGCCGAGCTGGAACAGTTCGCCGATGCCGCCGACACACCGCACGCCCGCAGGGTTGTCGCCTACGGGCGTGGGGTGCTTGCCGCGCGGGAGGACGCACCCGCGGCCGAAGAGGTCTTCTGCTTCGCCCTCGGATCCGAACCCGGCCAGGACCGGCCCTTCGAGCGGGCCCGCACCCACCTTGCCTATGGTGAGTTCCTGCGCCGGTCACGTCGCCGCGTCGATGCCCGAGAGCAGTTGCGGTCGGCCCTGCAGACCTTCCACGACCTCGGCGCCGACCCCTGGGTGCAGCGGGCGGAGCAGGAGCTCCGGGCCTCCGGCGAGACCGCCAGGAAACGGGACGCCTCGACCAGCGTCGCGCTCACCGCGCAGGAGAAGCAGGTCGCCACCTTCATCGCGGAAGGACTGTCCAACCGCGAGGTCGCCGCGAAGTTGTTCCTCAGTCCCCGCACCATTGATTTCCACCTCAGGAACGTCTTCGCGAAGACAGGTATCACCTCGCGCGGGGAACTGGCCAGGATCCCCCTCGGATAGGGGCCGGCGCCTGAAGGGCGCCGGCCGTTCACGTCGGTTCAGTGCATGTGCAGGCGTGCCTGACCGGTCGCGCGCTGGGCCGGCATGGCCAGGAAGGCGACCACCGCGAGACCCACGGAGATCCCCGCTGCTGCCAGGAACCCCCCGGAGAACCCGGTGGCCGCACCGGTGGGTGTGGTCAGGTCGCCGGCGGCGGTGGCCACCGCCGCCAGCACCGCGACGCCGAGTGCCGCACCGATCTCGTGCCCGGTCATCAGGAACCCGGACGCCATCCCGGCGTGCTGGGCCGGGATGCCGGCCATCGCGGTGATCGACACGGCCACGAAGACCAGGCCGACGCCCAGCCTGACGAGCGGCCGCGGCAGCTCGACCAACGCTACCGCTCCAACAGTCCGCGGACTGGCGCGGCGGGTGGATGTACGAACACGACAGCAGCGTCGGAGGTGGGAAAGTGGTCTCACCGATCCTGTCCGTCACCCCGGAAACCTGGCGGCGCCTGCACCAGGTGTGCGGCATCATCACCCGCCACGGCAGGACCGCGAGCCCGAACAACGCCACCACTGCGAACAGCAGCCGAGTGGAATCCCCACTCTGGGACGGCTCCTTGGAACCCGGCCGGATCCAAGCACAGGTCAAGATGTCCACCGCGATGCTGGACAACACCGCCAGGAATCGGGACCTGGTATTCCCGGCTACCTCAGCGGGACTCTTGGGACTCCCGCCCGTCGACTGCGCGACTGAAGAACCACAGACGAACACCCTCGCGAGCGCGCGCATCTGCGGTCTGTGCGACTCGAGCAGAGGTCCATTGACTGAACGCCATGCGCCCCGTGATTCGTCGGCCTGGTTCCGGGGTACTTGATTGTCGGGTCATTCCGGCGCTTCGAATTCTCAACGTGACGCGTGGTTGACCCGGTGGTCACCGGAGGGGTCCGACGCCCGGGCCTGCAGCCGGGAACCGGCCACCGAGAGCCCGTCCTCGTCAAAGGCGGCCGGAAACCCGGCCGCCGATGACGCGGAACCGCCCGGCGCCGACATAGGACTCCTCACCGCAGTCGGGCATCGGGTCCATCCGCGACGGCACTCCGGGCGTTTCTGCTGCTGCGCCGGTCATAATCGGGTCCTCCTCGCTGCTGAATCTGCTGGAATGTGATCTCTTGTTCGGAGGCGAGGCAATGGCGACCATCTGAACCCGCCGCGCCCAGAAGGTTGACGGGCAAGGTCGCGGTGATCACCGGCGGCGACTCCGGGATCGGCCCGGGGACCGAAAGTATTCGCCGCGTCCTGGTGGCACAACGGCTCCGCCACCGGCGCCAAGAAGATCGGCTACGGCACCAGTTGGGTCATCCTGGTCAAAGACAGCCACCGCAAAGCCACCGCGAAAACCGGTTGCGACATCGCAATAGTGATCACCGACATGACCGCGACCGCCGCCGAGATCATCGCCCGCTACGCGTCCCGTTGGTCCAACGAAGTCTGCTTCCACGACGGGAAGAAGATCTCCGGTGTGGGCGAAACCCAGAACCGGGTCGAAAAGGCAGTCAACGGAGCGTCCCTTTCACATTCATGCCCCAGACCATCACCGCGCTGTGGTACACGATCAACGCCAGCCCCGAAACGCAAATAACCGAACGCCGCAGAAACGCCCCCTGGTACACCACCAAAATCGACCCGTCCACCATGGACATACCCTCCGCCACACACTCACCTCGACTTTCGGAGTTATGAGGCGACCCGTTGGGGGCTGACCTGCTGGTTCGGGTTTTGTTCGGGTGTGGCGTGACCTGGGCTTGTGGTGTTAATTCGGTGGGTGATGAGCGTGTCGCGGAGGGCGTAGAGCATGTCCGTGGTGGACGGATCGGTTTTGGTGGTGTACCAGGGGGCGTTTCTGCGGCGTTCGGCGATCTGCGTTTCGGGGGTGGCGTTGATCGTGTACCACAGGACGGTGATGGTCTGGGCC
>JBBQJM010000038.1:0-13310 GCA_038325895.1 Mycobacteriales bacterium | reverse complement strand
GAGAACAGCGTCGACGGCGCCTGGAGAACAGCGTCGACGGCGCCTGGAGAACAGCGTCGACGGCGCCTGGAGAACAGCGTCGACGGCGCCTGGAGAACAGCGTCGACGGCGCCTGAGGAACAGCGTCGACGGCGCCTGAGGAACAGCGTCGACGGAGCCTGGCCCGTCACCGCATGCGGCCGCCCGGACCCGACCGGCGCACGGCTCCGGACCCCCTGCGACTGGTCAACGATCGGCCGAGCTCAGCCGCGTAGCGCGGCGATCGCCCTGGCGACATCGTCAGGTGTCGAATAGAGGTGGAAGGCCACCCTGACCCGGCCGGCGCGGAGGCCGAACCGCACCCCCGCGGCGGTGAGCCTGGCCACCGCCGCCTCGTCGGCCGGCACGCTCACGATGGCGGAGTTCGATGGCGGTTGATCCAGCGCCGTGAGAAAGCTGTTGGCGAGCGCGATGTTGTGCTCGCCGATCGCGGCGGTACCGGTCGCCGCCAGCACATGCAGCGCTGGAGCCGTGCCGACCCAGCAATGCCACGCGGGGGAGATGTCGAACTTGCGGGCGTCCCGAGCAAGGCGCAGCGGCGGCCCGTAGTAGGACTTGTGCGGCACCTCGCCGGCGAACCAGCCGGCCGCGAGGGGTTTGAGCCGGGAGGCCGTGCGAGGGTGTCGCTCCTCGAGGGTCGGATGGTGCACCAGGAAGGCGGTGCCCCGCGGGCTGCACAGCCACTTGTAGGCCGCGCACACCTGCAGGTCGGCGGCGTCAGGGTCGACCGGCAACCAGCCGATCGCCTGGGAGGTGTCCATCACGGTCAGCGCGCCCACCTCGCGTGCGGCGCCACTGATCGCTGCCAGGTCCGCAACTTCTCCGGTCGCCGACTGCACCGCAGAGAAGGCGACCACGTCGACGTCCCGCCTGATCGCGTCGGCCAGCCGATCGACGGGGGCTGTCCGCACGGTCACGCCACGATCAGCATGCACCGCCCAGGGAAAGACGTTCGACGTGAACTCCACGTCCGGCACCAGCACCCGCGTGTCGTCCGGAACCGCGGCAGCAATCGGCGCCAGCAGCTGCGACACGGCCGCACCGGTCGCCACCGTCGCAGGGTCGACCCCGACCAGCGCGGCGAACCTGTGCCTGGCCACCGACACGGAGTCGGCCCACGGTTCCCAACTGGTCCGGCCGCCCCGCCAGTCGTCCAACGATCGTTGCAATGCCTCCCACGCCGGGCGCGGGGGCGGCCCGTAGGACGAGGTGTTGAGGTAGCCCGGCTCCACATCCCACAGGGACGCCGCCTGTGCAACGGTCAGCGAGGATGTCCAGGTCGGTTCGGCGCGGTCGGTGCCGGTCATGCGCACCAGTCAAGCATCGTCGTGCCGTCGGCGGAATCTCGATCGAGCACTCCGGTGCCGGGTGGGTGTGCACTGAGCGGGCTACTCCGACGTGCCCGGCACCGCCGGTCCCAGCAGGTCGTCGGCGTCGACGATCCGGTAGGCGTACCCCTGCTCGGCCAGGAACCGCTGGCGGTGCGCGGCGTAGTCGGTGTCCAGAGTGTCCCGGGAGACGACCGAATAGAAGTGCGCCTGACGGCCGTCGCCTTTGGGCCGCAACAACCTTCCGAGTCGCTGCGCCTCCTCCTGACGCGACCCGAACGTGCCCGATACCTGGATGGCGACGGTCGCTTCGGGCAGGTCGATGGAGAAGTTCGCGACCTTGGACACCACCAGGGTGGGCACCTCGCCGGCCCGGAAGGCGTCGAACAGTCGCTCGCGTTCGATGTTGCGGGTGGAGCCCTGAATGATCGGCGCCTGCAGTTCCTCGCCCAACTCCTCCAGCTGATCCAGGTATGCGCCGATCACCAATGTCGGCTCACCCGGGTGCCGGTCGAGGATCGAGCGCACCACCGGCATCTTTGTGCGCGCGGTGGAAGCGATCTTGTAGCGCTCCTCGGGCTCGGCGATGGCGTAGCTGAGCCGCTCGGCGTCGGTGAGCGTCACCCGCACCTCGATGCACTCGGCCGGCGCGATCCAGCCCTGCGACTCGATGTCCTTCCACGGGGCGTCGTACCGTTTCGGGCCGATCAACGAGAACACGTCACCCTCCCGGCCGTCCTCGCGGACCAGGGTGGCGGTCAGCCCGAGCCGGCGCCGCGATTGCAGGTCCGCCGTCATCCGAAAGACCGGCGCCGGCAGCAGGTGCACCTCGTCGTAGATCACCAGACCCCAGTCGCGGGAGTCGAACAGGTCCAGATGCTTGTAAACGCCGGCGGTCTTGCGGGTCATCACCTGGTAGGTGGCGATGGTGACCGGCCGGATTTCCTTCCGCTCGCCGGAGTACTCGCCGATCTCCTCCTCGGTCATCGAGGTCCGCGCCAGCAGTTCGCGCCGCCATTGCCGCCCGGCGACGGTGTTCGTCACCAGGATGAGCGTGGTGGCGCCTGCCCGGGCCATTGCGGCAGCTCCGACCAGCGTCTTCCCGGCGCCACAGGGCAGCACGACCACGCCGGATCCGCCCGCCCAGAAGCCCTCGACCGCTTCTTTCTGGTACGACCGGAGATGCCAGTTCGCGAGGTTGAGCTCGATCGGATGAGCCTCGCCGTCGACGTAGCCAGCCTCGTCATCGGCGGGCCAGCCGACCTTCAGGAGTGCCTGCTTGAGGTGGCCGCGCTGGGAAGGATGCACGATCACCGTATCGGGATCGATCCTGGCGCCGAGCATCGGGGCGATCTTCTTGTGCCGCAGGATCTCCTCCAGCACGGCCCGATCCCGCGAGGCCATGATCAGTCCGTGCGCCGGGTGGGTCTGCAGTACCAACCGGCCGTAGCGGGCCATGGTGTCCACCACGTCGACCAGCAGCGCCTGCGGGACAGGGAATCGCGACCAGCGCACCAGCGCGTCCACCACCTGCTCGGCGTCGTGCCCGGCGGCGCGCGCGTTCCACAGCGCCAAGGGGGTGATCCGATAGGTGTGAATGTGTTCCGGCGAACGCTCGAGTTCGGCGAACGGCGCGATGCTCGCGCGCGCGGCCGCCGCGTCCGGGTGCGAGATCTCCAGCAGCAGGGTTTTGTCGGACTGCACGATCAACGGGCCGTCGGTCACGGGCGGATCCTTCACAAATGGCGGCTTGCCCGCGCTCTGTGCGCGGATGCCCGCAGGTGCGCGGGCAACCTGTCCAGTGTCCCCCAGTTCCCCGCGGCCCGGAATCGCCGTTTCGGGCAGGGGGGCGGGGGGCGGCGGGGCAGGGCAGGGGGCAGGGCCGCTGTCGCGGGGCCGGCGCCAGCACCCGTCCGGGATCAGGGTCCCAAACCACAAGCCCACGCCCTCGAGGGCGGCCCGCCCAGGCCCTACCTGCTCGAGATGCGTCGGCCGGAAGGTCAATGCGGGCGGAATTGGATGACCTGGCCGACCTGAACGGTTGGTCCACCAGGACCGAATCGCGGGTAATTGTTCTGGTTCGCGGAGGAATCCGGTGTGAATGGTCAGCGCTTCGCCGTTGTCGCTCACCGTTGCGGCGCGACCTGCGGTAGTGGCAAACGCGGCGACACCTTTCCGATTCGGGATGTTTCCCGTCACCCGCGCGGTCGGATGGTTTCGGAACTGCAGGCCGTTTGGTCTCGGGTACCGACAGTTCTCGGCGTTGCCCAGCCCGAAAATGCTACGGTGGAAGCGCGGCGATGTCGTCGGAGAGATCGTCCGCCTGGGGGCGACACCATGTGCACGGACTTGCGCCTTGTCCACCTCGCGGATCTTCACATCTCAGCGCGGACAATGGATTTCGCAGAGGAACTCGGGTCGACCCTGCAGGTGGTGCCCGTCGGGCAGCAGTGGTCGGCCACCCCTACGCACAACGATGTCGAGACCCTGCGCTGGACGAATACGCACGGGTATGTGGCGATTGACGCGTTCGGATTTGAGTGGGCCGCCTGCGACGGCCTGAATGACGCCGGGTTGTCTATCGGCACCTTGTGGCTCCCCGAAACGACGCTGCCCACGACACCGCCCGCATCCGGCGCGGCGCCCGCGATCGATCTCATCCATTTCGGGTCCTGGATCCTGGGGACCTGCGCGACAGTGCAGGACGTGCGCGCCGCCTTCGCGTCGGTACAGGTGTGGAATGCTCCGATTCGGCTGCTGTGGCCTGCCGACCAGACCATGCCCGACATGGTGAAGCCGCTGCTCGATTTTGCTTTCCCGATGCATCTGGCCGTACATGACGCCCACGGCGGAGATCTCGTCGTGGAATTCCTCGATGGGTCTCCGGTCTTCCACGACAACCCCATCGGGGTGCTCACCAATTCGCCCACCTTCGACTGGCATACCACCAACCTGCGCAACTACGTCAACCTGACCACCGTCGAGGCGACGCCGGCCAACCTGATGGGCGTCGCGGTCAAGCCGACCGGGAACGGAACCGGACTGCTGGGGCTGCCCGGCGACGTCACCCCGCCGTCGCGGTTCATCAGAGCCACGGTGCTCTCGACCGTGTCGGTGACGGCCAAAGACGGGCGGACCGCGGCCAACCAGGCATTTCACGCCTTGGACCTGGTCCATGTTCCCCGTCAGGTGGCTGAGTCCGGTGACTACACGCAGTGGTACGTCGTTCGCGACCACGACAACCTCGTCTATCACGTCCGCACCTACGATTCCTGGGACACCGACTCCCACGACCTGAGATCCCTGGCCGTGTCGGACAGCACCAGCACGCGGCGGTCGTTACCGCTGCCCGCCGGCCCGCAGTCGTCTCGGTGACCGGACGAACACCCGAGCAACCACGTACCCACCTCGGTCACGGACAACAGCCCGCGGACAACTGAGCCCGTGGACAACCCGACCCCGAACAACCCGACCGCGAACAACTCAGACCGCGAACAACTCAGACCGCGAACAACTCAGACCGCGGACAAACCCGCCCCCGGACTCGCCAGTCATCGCTGCCGGTCAGCTGCCGGTCAGCGGGGTGGTGCCGCCCGCCGACCGGCGAGCCGTGGCCGACCGCAGCAACCCGACGCTCCACACCAGCACGCCGACCGCGATGAACACCCCGATCATGATGCCCACCCAGGTCCAGAAGGTCGCCGCACCCGGATCGAGGAACGGGTAAAGGGGCTCGCCGGACGAATCCCGGACGTTGTAGTACACGGCCAGGTAGCAGATCGGCAGGATCAGCCAGCTCAGCGGGGTCCACCAGGCTTGTCGCACCCGCCCGGGCCCGAACGCGACCCAGTCGACGACCGCCAGCGCGGGCACCACTGCGTGTTCGAGCAGGCTGGATGTCGCCCGCAGATCACCGCTGAGCAGCACCTGATAGATGATCGCGGTGACGACCGCATAGGTCGTCGATGCACCGCGGCACCAGGCAAGGGCGGTGTCCCAGCGGGCCGGCCTCACTGCGAACCCGAGCACCGACGCCGAGGCGGTCAACGCCACGGTCAGCGTGGTGACCTGCGAGAAGTACCGCAGCTGGGTGATGTCCCCGTGCAGCGCCGCGAGCAGTCCCCACCAGGCGAGCCCGGCGATGACGGCCCGCCAGGCGACAACCGGGAGCGGCGTCCGCGAGCGTGTTGCCGGTGCGCTGCTCACCCGAGCGGTGGCCATCGAGCATCTCCAGTGGTCGCGGGGCAGGGCGCGGAGCCTTCCGCATTGTGCAATCTGTTCGCGGTCCGTCCCGGGACCGGATCGGATGGCAGGGGCCGCAGCGGCCGTTCGGAAGAGGCAGTCATCGTCACAGGGACGAGGTGTTGGTGAGCTCGACGGAGGGCGAATCGGGCCCGAGAATGCTGAAATACCTGGCGGTACCGGTGTTCGGGGGGTGCGAGGGGTAGTCGAACCCGAAGAGGTCGATCTGCGAGAAGGGCTGTTGCGGGTACCACGGTTGGTCGGGGTAGGCGTTGAACATGGACGCCAGCGCGCCGGCCGGCACCCCGGGGATCGAAAGGTCGGTGCACACGGCCATCACGGGAGAAAGCCCGGCGCTGACCATGTCTCCGCACCCGACCACGAGGACCGTTCCGTCGTCCTCCCACGAGATGCTGACCGCAGGTGTGTGCGTCCCGATCTTGCTCATGTCGTCCTGGCCGGGCTCGGGATAGCCGACCTCGGTCTCCGTCCAGGGGACGTAACCCATTCCGGTCCAGCGGAAGTCGCCTTGCTGGCTGCCGGGGAGCGCCGCGTGTGCCGCCGCGATCAGCTCGGACGCCGACACTCCAGGGACGGGCGATCCTTGGTGCGGCAGGGCCGGCTCGGAGGCCGCCGGCGAAGGATCGTCAGCGCCCGGGCCCGTGCATGCGACGGTGCACCCGAGCAACAGCAGGCCGGTGAGCACCGCGGCGGCGGCCCGGCGGGAGGCGGTCATGTTCCGTCCGCGTAGGGAACTCGATAGGCCTTCATGGCGGCGGCCTGACTGTCGAAGACGGTCCACGTCCGAGATCCGATCTGCTGGGGGCTCTCGCGGTCGATCGGCCAGTGCTGGGCCACCCAGCGCCTGGAGGTCTGGTCCAGTTCGGTCCAGGGGTACGGCTGCCCGGCGGGATCGAGCAGCTGAACGCCGCGGCTGTCCGGCGCGGGCAACGCCTCGGAGACGAGGGCGTACCACTGATTCACCGACATCTTCGTGACCTCGTCCGCCAGCGAGCCGGTGAAGTCGGCGGTCCCGTTCCTGGCCGGTAGTGCGGTGTCCTGGGTGAACTGGCTGGTCAGTCCCTGCATCAGGTCACCACCGAACAGCTGGTAGGCCTGGGTTGTCCAGCCCACCGGTGTCGGGCTGTGGTCGAGTCCGAGTTGCACGAAGCCGGCAACCGTCGCGACGCTCGCGTTGTGCGCGGCATCCGACGCCTGTTGCAAGCCGATGTTCGCGGCGCCATGACCGTGCGACAGGGTGGCCGCGATGCGCGCCTGTGCGTCCAGATCTGCGGAACTGACGTCGCCGTTGAGCGTCCGTGCGGCGATCACCGAGTACTCCGCGGACATCATCCGGTCGATCACCGTGTGGCCGTTGACGTCGGTCCCGGGGTCCTTGGCCGCGTCCGCCAGCACTCGCGAGAAAGCCTCGCTGCCAACACTGTTCGGCACAGCAAACACGGTGTTCAGCGAGTCGGCGTTCAGCACCAGCATGGTGCCGACGCCGGGTCGCAGCTCTGGCGGTATCCAGTCGGACTCCTGGAAATCGCCGGCGTCGATGCGCAGATTCCACGAACTGTCACCCAACGCGCGGACGACATTGTTGAACGCGCTGGCCGAGTCCTCGGTCAGCGCACCCTGGCCGACCATGGCAGGCAGCGCGTTGCCGAGTGCGGCCAGACCCTCCAACGGCTCGTCCTCGTCCGCGACGCGGTACAGCCACTGGGTGGCACCGAAATCGGCACCGGAATCGCGGAGCAGCCAACTTCGACCGTTGAGCAGGTGGTTCAGCAGCGCGGGATCGGTGGCCAGCACGGTGGTGGATGCTCCGGGTGATCGCATCATCGCCGCGGTCCACGACGTGAAGGGGTCGTTGCCCATCGGGAATCCGGTGCCGTCGATACTCCAGTCCCAGCGCACCCGGACCGGGGCGGTGCTGTTCCACACAGTGTCGCCGACGCCCTCGCCGTCAGCGGCGTACTGCATCTCCACCTCCCTCATGTCGTCCCCGAGTGCGCGCAGCACCCCCGCCGAGAACGCCTGACCCTGGGCGAGCGACGCCATCAGCGGCACGTAACCGCTGACCTGGATGGGCACGTCGTTCCAGGGGATGGTGATCTGGCTCCGTCCCCGCGCCATCAGCGCGGTCAACCAGGTCACATCCAGACCGCCTGGCTCGGTGTCCTGCAGCGATCCGTCGGGGCCGTACTGGATCCCCGCGGTGGACATCGCCAGGCCAGCACCCAGATCGGTCTGCAGGCCGCGGACGAGCTCGGGGGTGATCGCACCGGTCCCGGCGGGTCCGGTGGGCTGGATGAGTGTACCGACGCGGGCCAGCAGGTCAACGGTGTCCTCGGCGCCGAGCGCGGCGAAGAACTCGGTGGCGAAAACGCCGTTCGGACCTTCCCTGTCCCAGATCGCTGCGAGTCGGGCCACCCGTTGTTGCAGTGCGGCGTCGGTCGCGGTCAGCTGTTGCAGTCCGTTGATCTGCGTCGACAGAGCGATCGCCTCGCTGACCTCCCGCTGGATTCGCAGCATGCTCAGGCTGCTCACCGAGATGCCGCCCTGCGAGAGCAGGACACCACCCGGATCCGCGAGGCCCGCGCTGCCCGATCGGCGGGCGGGATCCCACGCCGAGCCCAGCGCGTCCACGCAGGACTGGGCGGAGACATTCGCCTGCTGGACGAGCTGCTGATAGGCATCGGTGACGGACTGCCGTGCCGCTGTCGCTGCCTGGCCCGCGTCCGCTGCGGATTGCCGGAGCAGCACGCTCATCGGGTCCGTGCGGGCGGCCAGCTCATCCACCTGAGCCTGTGCAGAGGCGATCGCGTGGCCGGCCTGCAGGGAGCGGATCCGCAGCTCGTCGACGTCCGCCCTGATCCGGGTCAACGTGCCGCGATGCGTGAGCACCGCAGCCCGAGCGGTGTCCAGTCCGGAGCGGACCGTCGGCAGCCCGGTGGCCAGCACACGGATATCCGCGTCCGCCAACTCGGTCGCCTGGGTTGTCCACGCCTGGCGCAGCGCCTGTCGGGACAGCTCCATCGATTGCGTCAGCCGGTCGACCCTGGCCGCAGCAAGCTCGAGGTGATCTGCCGCCACCACGAGAGCTGCCGGATCGTCCCCGGGGTAACCGAACCGGCCGGCGGCGCCGAGGGTCATCGGAGTCCAATGACAGTCGGCACAGGTATCGGCATAGGTATCTGCACAGGTATCTGCACAGGTATCTGCACAGGTATCTGCATAGGAATCGGCATAGGAATCGGCATAGGTATCGGCACAGTCATCGGGTGACCATCAGATCGCATCGCTGGGCGTGAAATAGCCGGCAACGTTGTTGTCCACCAGCACGGCGAGCCGGGCCGTCGACGTCACTTGGGCGGACAGGCTGTCCAATTCGGTCGCGACGGTCTGGAATCCGTCGCTGTACGCGCGGCCGAGCCCGAGCAGTGCCGGTCGAACACCGATGCCGATCTCCGGAACACCCAACGCGCTGCCGGCGAGGCTCATCAGGTCGGCGGTCGATCGGGCCTCGCGGGCGTCGTTCGCCAGCTGCTCCGATGCCGACTCCAGCCGGCTCGGGGACAGCTCAAGCTGATCCGCCGACGACATCCGACTCCTCCCGCGACCGCCGAGCCCACCTCCAGGCCGTGATGCGCGCCGACGGTATCAGAGCAACGGCCGTCGATCCTCGGATCGCAACCGTCCTGTGGACAACTCCGGACCGGTGACTCGCCGGGCAGGAACGCCGTGCCCGTAGGTATGACGAGACTGTGAGAGGACCCCGTTGTCCCGGCCGAGCACTGCCCGCGGGGAGCCAACCTCGAGGCCGAACCGTGGACGCGATGGCGGCGAAAGCCATAGCCACAGATGCTTTTCGCCAATTCAGACAATTCATGCCAAAGCATCGACACCCTTGACTCCGATCGCCCGGACGGCGATGGTGAGCCATGCGTCGCCGCCGGTTGGTCGCCGCCGGTTGGTCACCGCCCTCGTCCTTGCCGGCTCTGCGGCGCTGGCCGCTCCGGCCGTCGCGACACCGGTCTTCGCCGCCCGCCGGCAGCCCAGGGTCGCCCGGTGTCGGTGACCCGTTCTTCCCGTTCGGCGGGAACGGCGGCCACGACGTCCGGCACTAGAAGATCGGCGACGACAAGTTCTCCACCATCCTGCGGACCTGGTACCGCGACCACCGCTACCACCGCTACCACAACGTCACCACGGCCCAGTTCATCGCGCTGAGCGAGAAGGTCAGCGGCGCGGATCTCGACGCGTTCTTCACCACCTGGCTCTACACCGCGGGCAAGCCCATCGCATGGTAGCGCCTCCCCACGGGCGCGGATCAACATCGCCGGCGCGGCCGAAGGTTGCGGTTGTGGGACTGGAGTGACGCGAGTCAACTGGTTGAGCCGCGCGAGGCAGAGCGCCTCCCAACGGTCGCACGCCCGGTGCGGGCCGGTGGCCGGGACGCGCACACTGCTGTACCCGACTGAACCGGCCAACCCGGACGACGCCCGCCGTCGACCGTGAAAGGCTGGGCGGGTGACCATCGCCGACCTCGTCCCCGCCTGGGAGAACGAGGGCGCCTGGAGTGCGCGGCTCCAGGTCCCCGGCGAACCCGGCGGCGGGCAGTCGGACGGCACCTTCACCACGCCCCCCGACCCCGGGACCCTGTTCGACACGTTCTCCGCCTGGGCGACCGATCGCGGCTTCGCCCTGTACCCGCACCAGGAGGAGTCGCTGCTGGAAATCGTCTCCGACGCCAACGTCATCGTCGGCACGCCCACCGGGTCCGGCAAGAGCCTGATCGCCACCGCGGCGTTGTTCGCCGGTCTGGCCAACGGCCGGCGGGCGTACTACACGGCACCGATCAAAGCGCTGGTGTCGGAGAAGTTCTTCGAGCTCGTGGAGATCTTCGGGCCGGCCGCGGTCGGCATGATCACCGGCGATTCCGCGGTGAACTCCGACGCTCCGATCATCTGCTGCACTGCGGAGATCCTGGCCGGCATCGCGCTGCGTGAGGGCATCGACGCGGACGCCGGTGTCGTGGTGATGGACGAGTTCCACTACTACGGCGACCCGCAGCGCGGCTGGGCCTGGCAGGTGCCGCTGCTCGAGCTGAACCGGGCGCAGTTTGTGCTGATGTCCGCGACCCTGGGCGACGTCCGGTTCTTCGCCGACGACCTGACCACGCGCACCGGCCGCCCGACCGCGGTGATGACCGGGGTGCAACGTCCTGTCCCACTGCACTTCTCGTACACCGTGGTGCCGCTGACGGAGACCCTGCAGGACCTGCTGGCGACCAATCGCGCGCCGGTCTACATCGTGCACTTCACCCAGGCCGCCGCCCTGGAACGTGCCCAGGCCCTGGCCAGCCTCACCGTCGCCACCCGCGCCCAGAGGGATGAGATCGCCGACACCATCGGGGATTTCCGGTTCTCGCCGGGCTTCGGCAGGACCTTGTCGAGGCTGGTGCGGCACGGCATCGGTGTGCATCACGCCGGAATGCTGCCCAAGTACCGGCGACTGGTCGAGAAGCTCGCCCAGTCAGGGCTGCTCAAGGTGATCTGCGGGACGGACACCCTGGGCGTCGGCATCAACGTTCCGATCCGGACCGTGCTGCTCACCGCGCTCAGCAAGTACGACGGCCGGCGGACCCGGCTGCTGTCCGCGCGCGAATTCCATCAGGTCGCGGGTCGCGCCGGGCGAGCGGGTTTCGACGTCGCCGGTGACGTGGTGGTGCTCGCTCCCGAGCACGTCATCGAGAACCAGCGCGCCGTGGCGAAAGCCGGTGACGATCCCGCGAAGAAACGAAAAGTCATCCGCCGCAAGCCACCCGAGGGCTTCGTGAACTGGACGGAGACGACCTTCGACAAGCTAGTCGTCGCCGAACCCGAACCGCTGACCTCCCATTTCCGGATGTCCCACGCCATGGTGTTGGGGGTGATCTCGCGACCCGGTGACGCCTTCGTCGCGATGCGCCGGCTGATCGAGGAGAGTCACGAACCGCGAAATCGGCAGTTGAAGCACGCCCTCCGCGCGATCGCGATCACCCGCGCACTGCTGGCCGCAGGGGTCGTCGAGCCGCTCGACGAGCCGGACCAGACCGGCCGCCGGTACCGGCTGACCGCCGATCTGCAGCTGGATTTCGCGCTCGACCAGCCGCTCTCACCGCTCGCCCTCGCCGCGCTGGACATCCTTGATCGCGAGTCGGAAACCTATGCGCTGGATGTGGTCTCGCTCATCGAGGCGACCCTGGAGGGCCCGCGCCCGGTGCTGTACGCGCAGCGCCACCAGGCGCGTGGCGACGCGATCGGCGCGATGAAGGCCGAGGGTATCGAGTACGAGGAACGCATGGAGCTGTTGGAGGACATCGACTACCCGAAGCCGCTTTTCGACCTGATCGAGGTCGCATACGAGTCGTACCGCAAGGGGCACCCGTGGATCGCCGAGTACACCCCGGAACCCAAGTCCGTCGTCCGGGACATGTACGAGCGGGCGATGACGTTCTCCGAGTACGTGGCGTTCTACGGCCTGACCCGGTCGGAAGGTGTGGTGCTGCGGTACATCGCGGACGCGTACCGGGCGATGCGCCGGACCGTCCCGCAGGACGCCAGGACCGAGGACCTGAACGATCTGATCTCCTGGCTGGGCGAACTCGTCCGCGGCGTCGACTCCAGCCTGCTGGACGAGTGGGAGGCGCTGGCCCATCCGGACGCCGACGAGCTGACGATCACCGACGGCGTCGTCCGGCCGCCGACGGCGCGGGCCGGCGAGCGCGGGATCACCGCGAACGAACGCGGTTTCACCGTCATGGTCCGCAACGGTCTGTTCCGGCGGGTGGAATTGCTCGCGCACCGCAGGTACGCCGCGCTGGCCGACATGCACCTCGGGACGGGTTGGAACGACCAGCGCTGGGCGGAGGTGATGCAGCCGTACTGGGACGAGTACGACGATCTGGGCATCGGCCCGGCGGCCCGCGCCGCGGACCTCGCGATGATCACCCGCTCCGCCGATACCTGGCATGTACGGCAGGTTTTCGACGATCCGGGGGGTGATCGCGACTGGGGGATCAGCGCCGACATCGACCTGGCCGCCTCCGACGAGGCCGGCGAACCGGTGATCGCGATCGTTGACGTCGGGCCACTGACCGGCGACTGATCAACCGCTGAACGGCGACTGACCGACCGACCGACGTGACCGACGTGACCGTCCGACGCTGACCGGCGACGCCCGTCTTGCCATCACGGCGGTGATGGGTCAGCGGCTCCCACAGTTCTCGGCGTTGCCGTCGCCCGGCGGCCAACCGTTCGCCTCCCGGAACCCGCGCACGCACCGGCAGCAGTACTCCCGGCCGGCCAGCACAGGGAGCACATCCCCCGCGGGCGGGTCGCGGCGGCCCGACGATGGCAGGCTTGGCACCATGACCGAGCCCGGACCCCCGCCGCGCTGGCGGGCGCTGGAGATCGGTCCCGGAGGTCTGCCGGCCGACCAGGTGCGACCGATCGGAGGGGGGAAGGGACCGGATCAGCCCGCTGTCCGGCAGCCACCACCGTCGCGTCCGTCGCCGCACCCGCACGCGCACCCGGACCCGCATCCGCATCCGCATCCGCACCCGCGTCGAGTGACCACTTTCGGCCCCTCCCAGGCGGGTCGAAGGGCAGAAGGTGGTCACTCGACGGCGTCCCCGCGCCAACCGCCGTTGCA
>JBBQJM010000037.1:0-13313 GCA_038325895.1 Mycobacteriales bacterium | reverse complement strand
AGATCGTCCATCGGCGGTAGCAGAGCCGCACCGGGGGTGCCCGCGTCGGACATGCGGGCCACGGCGTGAGCCGCGGCGACGATCATCCGGTCGCTGATCCGCCGGGCCTTGGCCACCGTCACTCCAAGACCGAGGCCGGGGCCGACCAGCGCATTGTTCGACTGCGCGATCTGGTAGGTCCGACCCCGATACGTCACCGGGCCGAAGGGGCTGCCGGTGGCCATCAGTACTCTCCCGTCGGTCCACGCGATCAGGTCCTCGGGAAGCGCTTCGCACTTGGAGGTTGGGTTCGACAGGGGCATGATGATCGGCCGGTGGGTGTGCGCGGCCATCTCGCGGACGATCGCCTCGGTGAACGCGGCGGCCTGGGTCGACGTGCCGATCAGCATGGTGGGCCGCGTGCGGGCGACGACCTCGGCGAGGCCGATCGGATCTTCCTGGCCGCCGTCGGCGTCCCAGCCGGCTACTTCCTCGCGGCGCCGGGCGTAGGGCTGTTGGAAGTCGAGCAGGTCGGGCATGTCGTCGACGAGCAGGCCCTGGCTGCACAGCGGATAGAACCGGCTGGTCGCCTCGCGCGGGCTGAGGCCCTCGCGGATCATTTCCGCACGCAGCATGTCGGCGATGCCAAGGCCGGCGGTGCCGGCGCCGTGAATGACGACCTTCTGGTCGCGAATTCTGGAACCGGCGGCGCGGACCGCTCCGAACGTCGCGGCCAGCACCACAGCGGCCGTGCCCTGCATGTCATCGTTGAAGGTGCAGCAGGTGGCGGCGTACTTGTTCAGGATGCGGCGGGCGTTGCCGGCGCCGAAGTCCTCCCAGTGCAGCATGGCGCCGGGGAAGGCCGCTGTGGCAGCGTTCACGAAGGCGTCGATGAGGTCGTCGTAGCGCCGGTCGCGGATCCGCGCGTGCCGGACGCCCAGGTACATGTCATCGGTGAGCAGTTTGAGGTTGTCGGTGCCCACATCCAGCACGACCGGCAGCACTCGATGCGGATGTATGCCCGCGGCCGCGGTGTAAACGGCGAGCTTGCCGATGGAGATCTCGATACCGCCGACGCCCTGGTCGCCGATGCCCAGGATGCCCTCGGAGTCGGTGGCGACCAGCAGGTCGACGTCACCTTCTTCGAGACCCGTGTTGCGCAAGGCGGTCTCGACATCCTCGGGGTGATCCACCGACAGGTAGACGCCGTGCGGCCGGCGAAACTCGTGGCTGAACCGTTCGATGGCTTCTCCGACCGTGGGGGTGTAGACGACCGGCAGCATTTCGGAGATGTGCTCGGTGAGCAGCCGGTAGAACAGCACCTCGTTGCGGTCCCGGAGGTTGGCCAGATACACCCACTTCCGAAGGTCGTTGGCCTGCTCGAGGTACTGGGCGTACACCCTGCGCAACTGACCCTCAAGGGTGATCACCGCGGTCGGCAACAGACCGGTCAACCCGAGCGCTTCGCGCTCCTGCAGCGTGAACGCGGTGCTGCGGTTGATCGACGGCGTGGCCAGCACCGCGCTGCCTCTGGTGTGGATTCTGGCAATCACGCCGTCGGCCGTGGAGATGAGCTCGTAGAGTCCCTGACTCATGTCGGCACTTCCGTTCTCGCCGCCTCGATGGACATGCGCGCGCCCGAGCCGATCATTTCGCTCTGGACCACCCAACCCCGGCGGTCAGTGGCGATTCTCACTTCCGGTCGGACCGCGGATGGGCGGTCTCGAGCGAACTCCATGCGGGGGGAATGAAGTTACCCCGGCGCATCGTTGCAGCAGGCAGAACCGGTTGAGCGTTCAACTACCTGCGCTGAAAACGACGGGCCGGAAACGACGGGCTGGAATCAACACTGAGGAGTGCGTCATGCAGTTCGGAATCTTCACCGTCGGCGACGTGACAATCGATCCGACCACCGGCCGGACCCCCACCGAAGCCGAGCGGATCAAGGCGATGGTCACCATCGCGCAGAAGGCCGAGGAGGTCGGCCTCGACGTCTTCGCCACCGGCGAGCACCACAATCCGCCGTTCGTGCCGTCGTCGCCCACCACCATGCTCGGCTACATCGCTGCCAAGACCGACCGGCTGTTGCTGTCCACCTCCACGACGCTGATCACCACGAATGACCCGGTGAAGATCGCCGAGGATTACGCGATGCTCCAGCACCTGGCCGACGGCCGGGTGGACCTGATGATGGGCCGCGGCAACACCGGCCCCGTCTACCCCTGGTTCGGCAAGGACATCACCAAGGGCATCGAGCTCGCGGTGGAGAACTACGACCTGCTGCGCCGGCTCTGGCGTGAGGACGTCGTCGACTGGCAGGGCAAGTACCGCACGCCGCTGCGCGGCTTCACCTCCACCCCGCGCCCGCTGGACGGAGTGCCGCCGTTCGTCTGGCACGGCTCCATCCGCAGCCCGGAGATCGCCGAGCAGGCCGCGTACTACGGTGACGGCTTCTTCGCAAACCACATCTTCTGGCCCAAGGCGCACTTCCAGCGGCTCATCGAGCTGTACCGGACGAGGTTCGAGCACTACGGTCACGGCAGCGCCGATCAGGCCATCGTCGGTCTCGGCGGGCAGGTGTTCATGCGGAAGAACTCGCAGGACGCCGTCAAGGAGTTCCGGCCGTACTTCGACCACGCCCCGGTGTACGGCTACGGCCCGTCGCTCGAGGACTTCACCGAGATGACCCCACTGACCGTCGGCAGCCCGGCCGAGGTGATCGAGAAGACGCTGAAGTTCCGTAACTACTTCGGTGACTACCAGCGCCAGCTGTTCCTGATGGACCACGCCGGCCTTCCGCTGAAGACGGTGCTGGAGCAGCTGGACCTGCTCGGCGGAGAGGTGGTTCCGGTGCTGCGCAAGGAGTTCGACGCGCTACGGCCGGCGCATGTGCCGGATGGCCCGACGCACCCGAGCCTGCTGGCCGCGGCGCAGAAGGCCGCCGGAGACCAGCAGACCGCCCTGGAAGTTGCCGGGAGCGCGTCATGACGACGTTCACCGTCGCGGTGGTGGCGGCCGGCCTCAGCCAGCCGTCCTCCACCAGATTGCTGGCCGACCAGCTGGCCGGCGCGGCTCGCGCGGCGGCCGGCCGCGGCGATCGGGTCGAGGTGATCACCCTGGAACTGCGCGAACTGGCTCACGACATCACCGACAACCTGCTCACCGGATTCCCCGGTGTGGCGCTGCAGACGGCGATCGACGCAGTCAGCTCGGCGGACGCGGTGATCGCGGTGACGCCGGTGTTCAGCGGCTCGTACAGCGGGCTGTTCAAGTCGTTCTTCGACGTGCTCGACCGGGAGGCGCTGGTCGGCACCCCGGTGTTGCTGGCCGCCACCGGCGGCTCGGCCCGGCATTCGTTGGTGCTCGACTACGCGATGCGGCCGCTGTTTTCCTACCTCAGGGCCGACATCGTGCCGACGGGGGTCTTCGCGGCCACCGCGGACTTCGGGTCCGATGACGCCGGTCGGTCGTTGGCCGACCGGATCGACCGGGCTGCCGCCGAGCTGCTGGCCCGGCTCAGTCCGGCTGCCAGCGAGAGGGGCGGTAGGCAAACCCATCTCGGGCCTGGACCGGCGCGAAATGCGCTCGCTGCCCGCAGCGACCCGTTCGAGAATCTGGTGCCCTTCGAGCAGTTGCTGGCCAATCGGTGAGGTGTTTCGACCACCGGCCAGCGTGTGAAACCCGCGGGGCGTTCGGCCCGCCGCTCGGGCTGACGGGGGATCGGCGGACAGCGGGGGACACTGACGGGGTGGCCGGAGCAGCAGGATCACACGCGTCGAGGCGCGATGAGGGTTGACGACCCTGCCGCGGGGGCGGCGGCTGATGCAGACGGCTCCGCCCTGGTCTACGGCAGCCCGCGCGGACGTCGGGTGCTGGCCGCCACCGTGCTCGGCAGCGGCCTTGCCCAGCTGGACGGCACGGTCGTCAATGTTGCGCTGCCCCGCATCGGGGAGGACCTCGGCGGTGGGCTGACCAGCCTGCAGTGGACGTTGAACGCCTACACGTTGACCCTGGCCGGCCTGCTGCTGCTCGGCGGTTCGCTGGGCGACCGGTTGGGGCGTCGGCGAGTCTTCGTGGTCGGCGTGCTGTGGTTCACGCTGGCCTCGGTCGGTTGTTCGCTGGCCCCCGGCACCGAGGTGTTGATCGCGATGCGCGCCCTGCAGGGCGCCGGCGCGGCCCTGCTCACCCCCGGGTCGCTGGCCATCCTGCAGGCCTCGTTCCGCCGCGAGGACAGAGCGGCGGCGGTCGGGGCGTGGTCCGGGCTGGGCGGGGTGGCCACCGCGATCGGCCCAGTGCTGGGTGGGCTCCTGGTCGGCGTTGCGCCGTGGGGCTGGCGGCTGATCTTCCTGATCAACGTGCCGATCGCGGCGGCGGTGATCCTGTTGTCCCGCAAGTACATTCCGGAGTCCAGGGACGAGGAGGCATCCGGCCGGCTGGACGTCTCCGGAGCCATCCTGGCCTCGTTCGGGCTGGGCGCGCTGGTCTATGGGCTGACGGAGGGGCCGGCAGCCGGTTGGTCGGCAGCCAACGTCGTGGTCACCGTGACCGGGGTGCTGCTGCTCGCGGGTTTCGTCGTGCTGGAAGGTCGCAAGGCCGATCCGTTGTTGCCGCTCGGGCTTTTCCGGGTACGGCAGTTCAGCGCCTCGAACCTGGTGACATTTGCCGTGTACGCCGCCCTCGCCGGCGGCCTGTTCCTGCTGCCCATGCAGTTGCAGCTGGTGGCCGGGTTCAGCCCGGTCGCGGCCGGCACCGCCACCCTGCCGATCACCGTCGTCATGCTGCTGCTGTCTGCCAGGATGGGCCGCCTGTCGACCCGTATCGGCCCGCGCATCCCGATGACGGTGGGGCCCATCGTCGCCGGGGCGGCGATGGTGTGGCTGTCCGGGATCGGCGCCGGATCCACCTATCTCGGCGACGTGCTGGCCCCGATGACGCTGTTCGGGCTCGGATTGTCGTTCACCGTCGCGCCCCTGACGTCTACCGTCCTGGCCTCCGCGCCCGACAACCAGGCCGGCATCGCCTCCGCGATCAACAACGACGTCGCGCGGATCGCCGGGTTGCTCGCGGTGGCCGTGCTGCCGGCGCTGGCGGGCATCACGCCGGCCGCCTACGCCGATCCCGCACTGCTCTCGGTGGGCTTCCAGCGCGCCGTGGTGATGGCCGGGATCCTCTGCGCCGCAGGCGGTGTGCTGGCGTTCGCGACCGTGCGATCGCCGTCATCGGAGCGACGGTCGCCAATGCAGCCGCCGCCGACAGTGCCGTCGGCCCCGCCGAAGACGATCGATCCGGCCGTCGAATGCCCGGCATGCCCGGTCCTCACCCCGCACATCCGGCCACGCTGAAATGTCCCGGTGAAGTGTCCCGGTGAAGTGTCCCGGTGAAGTGTCACGGTGAAGTGTCACGGTGAGGTTCGGGTATTCCCAGCCGGGCGTGGACCAGGCATGATCGCGTGATCAACTTGCTCGCGAGGCGAACATGGGAGGGACGGTTGCCATGGCCAGTCCGACGCGAGGGTTCCTCGGGCGCGCCAGGAAGGTCGACCGGAGGCTGCCCCCTGGTCAGTACGACGTCCGGGACGACTTTCCGGTGCTGACCGCGGAGGTGACCCCGCGGATCGTGCCGGAGCGCTGGAACATCGCGGTGGACGGCCTGGTCAGCACCCCGTCGACGTGGACCTGGGACGAAGCGCACCGGCTGCCGGCGTCCGTCTACGAGGGCGACATCCACTGTGTGACGACCTGGTCCAAGCTCGGCACGTCGTTCGGCGGAGTGAGCGTCGACACCCTGCTGGACGCGGCCGGCCCGCTGCAGCAGGCCTCGTTCGTGATGGCCAGGTCATCGACCGGTTACACCACCAACCTGCCGCTGGCCGACGTCACCGGCGGCAAGGCCTGGGTGGTCAGGACCCATGAGGGCCGTCCACTGCCGACGGACCACGGCGGACCCGTCCGGATGATCGTCCCGCACCTGTATTTCTGGAAGAGCGCGAAGTGGATCAACCGGATCACCCTGATGGACCACGATGAGCCCGGCTTCTGGGAGCGCAACGGCTACCACGATCGTGGCGACCCATGGCTGCAGCAGAGGTACCAGGGTGACTGACACCCTCGCAGGCCCCGCTCGGCCGGCCGCACCGTCCGGCGGTTGGCGCAGCGCGAAGGTCGTTGACGTCGCGCATCCGACACCCCGATCGGTGGTGCTCAGGCTGGAGGTGCAGGACCGGATCGACCACCTGCCGGGTCAGCACTACGTGGTGCGGCTGACCGCGGACGACGGCTACACCGCGTCCCGTTCGTACTCCGTGTCGTCCGCGCCCTCCGACCCGCTGGTCGAGTTGTGGGTCGAACGGCTCGACGACGGCGAGGTGTCGACGTTCCTGGCCGATGTGGTGCAGGCGGGGGACATCCTCGAGGTTCGCGGACCCATCGGTGGGTGGTTCGTCTGGGACGGCAGCGGCCCCGCGGTGGGGGTCGGCGGCGGCAGCGGAGCCGTTCCGCTGCTCGCGATGGTGCGGCATGCGGCGGCGATCGGCCGGCCGGAGCTGCTGCACTTGGCGGTGGCCGCCCGCGCCCTGGCCGACCTTCCCTTTCCCGATGAGCTGGTGGCCGCGGGTGCGGTCGTGGCGCTGTCCCGCGAGATGCACAGCGAGCGGGCCGCCGGGCGGCTGACTGTGGCCGAGCTCCGGCCCCTGGTCACCCGCGGCGCGACCACCTACGTCTGCGGGTCAGCGGCGTTCGCGGAGTTCGCCAGCCAGCTGCTGGTGCAGCTTGGGTGCCCGAGCGCTGACGTGCGGGTAGAACGGTTCGGCCCCAGCGGATGAACCGTTGCGATACTCTCCGCGTTGCCCCGGTGCCTGAGCGGTCATCGCCGCGTGGCTGCGGCGAGTTTCCTCTGACTGGGGACATACGTCCGCGTCTTGAGTCTCCCCACGGGTGGACCCTTTAGATCATCCTCCGGGCTGACGCTGCCCAGCCGAGGCGACAGTCACACTCAAGCCGCTTGATCGGGTTTGTCGCATCGACCACCCCCGACCCACGGTCGGCGGTGTGAGCGCATCCGGAATCGAGAGACACGGCGATGTGCCGGGCCGCATTCGAGGGGTGTGCGGCGTGGTCGGGGCGTCGTGTTCCTCGACCCTGTCGACCCGGCTGCCGAGCCATTCCCCAGATCGGCGGCGTGGGCGACCGGCGGCAGTGGGTTCGCGAACCTCCGGTCAGTGCGGAGGCAGTCGGATCCGCTGCCGAACGGTCGCGCTCCGGTGCAACGCGGCGCACGGTGCCGGGTGAGTCGAGTCGAGCCCGTGCGGGGCGGAGGGCAGTGCTGCGCTACTTTCGGGTGGCTGGGCCGACGAACCGGATGGGCGGCGTGTGGTCAAGATCATCGAATCGGCGGGCTCTGTGACGACCCCGGACGATTTCGGCGACGCTTCGTCCGCCCGAGCACCGTGGCGGCGCACGGACCTCGTGGTCATTCCGCTCGTGGTTCTCATCGAGCTCTTCGTCTTTTCGACCGTGGTGCGAGATGGGACCCTTTCGGCGTTCGGCCGCTGGGGGATCATCGCGTACGCGGTCGTCGGCGTGCTGCTGCTCGTCATCCGGTACCGGGCGCCGGTCCCGGTGTTCGCGGCGCTGTGGGTGCACGCGATGGTCGCGTACCTGTTCCTCCCGGGTTTCTATCCTGTCCTGACGCTGCTGATCGCGTTGGCGGCCGTCGCCGAAGTCTGCTCGATGGCGGTGTCCCTGGTGGCGCTGGGATCGGCGATGATCCCCAGCGCACTGGCCATCGGCCACGCGGTGCGCGAGGCGTCGCCCGCAGGCGCGGCCGCCTTCGCCATCGCGACCTTCTTCTACTCCCTGCTCAACGGTCTGGCCTGGGGTATCGGGCGCTGGGCAGGTGCCAATCGCCGCCAGGTCCGGGCCCTGCACGCCGAGCATCGGGCGCTGGCGGCCGAGCAACAGCGTCAGGCCGAGCATGCCATTTCGGAGGAACGGCTGCGGATCGCCAGGGAGCTGCACGACATCGTGGCTCATTCCGTGACCATCATGGTGCTGCATGCGGCGGGCGCACAGCGGGTGCTGATGTCCGACCCGGTACGCGCCCGCGAGGCGTTGTCCACGATCGAGGAATCCGGCAAACAGGCCATGGGCGAGATGCGCCGATTGCTGGCCGTGCTCCGGGAAAGTGATGCGCAGCCGGGCTCTCCGGCCCTTCCGCGGCAGGGTCTTGCCCACCTCGACGTCATCCTGGGATCCGTGCGCAGCTCCGGCGTGATCGTCGAGGTCGATGTGCACGGCGAGCCGCAGCCGTTGGATCCGAGCATCGACCTGGCCGCGTTCCGGCTCGTCCAGGAAGGTCTCACCAACGTCACCAAGCACGTCGGGGCCGGCGCGAGAGCCGTCGTCACGGTCGACTGGGGCCTGGACACGGTGACGGACAAGGTGACGATCGCGGTCGAGGACGACGGCCCGGGCGGAGTCGATCGTCCGGCCGCGTTGTCCACCGGCAACGGGCTCACCGGTCTCGCCGAACGCATCACCATCGCCGGCGGCGACTACACGGCCGGGCCGACGGAGTCCGGGGGATTTCGGGTCGCCGCCCGCCTTCCGGTGTCCGCGGTGCACGTCGCGCCGGGCCGGCAGGGCGAGACGACCCGACCCGAGCCGGAGCCGGAGCGAACCGCGCGGCCCACCACCGCTCACCGGGGGATCCCGGCGCAGCCGCGCTCAGCGGAATCGGACGGGCAGCCGTCCGAGGTCGCCGACTTCGGCGTTCCCGGTGATGACACCGGCTGGACGTCCGGGTCGGTCGCAGGATACGAGCCGTGATCAGGGTGATCCTGGTCGATGACGAGCCGATCGTCCGATCCGGCATCGCCCTGCTGCTCAGCGGCGTGCCGGACATCGAGGTCATCGCCGATGTCGACACCGGCGAGGATGCGGTGGACCTCGCCGTCCGGCTTCACCCCGACGTTGTCATCGCCGACGTCCGGATGCCGGGAATGGACGGCGTCGAGACGACCCGTCGGATCGTGCGCGCGACCGGCGAGGCGGATACGGACCAGGTCCCGGTGAAGGTGTTGGTGCTGACGACCTTCCACGTCGACGAGGCTGTGCTGGCGGCTCTGCGTGCGGGCGCGTCCGGGTTCATCCTGAAGGACGCAGCCCCGACCGAGCTGGTCGCCGCGGTCAGGGCGGTGGCCGCCGGCGAGGCGTGGTTGGACCCTGCGGTGGCGCGTCGGCTGATCGACGAGTTCGCGTCCCGATCCTATCCGGGCCTGCCATCGCCCGACGAGCTGCGCGCACTCACCGGCCGGGAGCGAGAGGTGCTGGTGCTGATCGCGCACGGCCTGTCGAATGCGGAGATCTCGGACTTCCTGGTGGTCGGGGAAGGGACCACGAAGACGCACGTCGGCAGGATCTTCGCCAAGCTCGGACTGCGTGACCGCGCGCAGGCGGTGGCCACTGCGTATCGGTGCGGTCTGGTCCGACCGGATGACGCGTTGCCACCGCGTCCGGGCGTGCGGTCGCCCCGGTAGCTGATTCTGCAGTCGACTCTGCTGGGTTGCTTTACGGCGTCGTGGCCCTCGGGTCCGGGGTTGTGGTCTGCTGCAGCGGGGCGGTGAAGCCGGCCAGAGAGATGGCGCCACCCACGGCCATCACGAAACCGGCGGCGGCGACCAGCGCATAACCGGACCGCACGCGATCACCGAGCACAAGGATGCCGATCGCAGCGGGCAGCGCGGTGTTCGTGGTGAAGGTGATCGCCGCAACCACGGTCACCCGCCCCCGCTCGAGGGCGAGCGCGAACAGGGCGGTGCCCAGGATGCCGTCCACCACGATCGCCCACAGTGACGGCTGCACCATCAGGTGCCAGGCCGGGTCGGGGATGTCCAGCCCGCGGGCGGACACCGCGACGCAGGTGAAGGCAAGCCCGGCGGCGAACGCGAGCACCGGCGCGGACCACGAGTCCTTGATCCGCAGCCCGATCGCGCCCAGACCCGCCAGCGGCAACGACATCGCCAGCAACAGCCAGTGCCAGATCGGCGCCAGTGTCGGGACATCGCCGGACACCGCCGACAGCGAGAGCAGGACGAGCCCGACGATCGACGAGGAGAGCGCGATCCAGCCCGGCCGACCCAGCGGCCGCCCGGTCGCCACCACGACGATTGCGGTGACCGCGACGCTGGACGCCACGATCGCCTGAACCAGGAACAACGGCAGCAGCTGCAACGCGACAATCGTGAACGCGAACCCCAGCAGATCGACGCCAAGCCCGCCGAAGTAGAGCGGTTCGCGGAGCAGTGGAGGCAGGATCCCCGGCCGCCGCCTACGGGCGCGCGCCCGTCTGACCCCGAACGCTTCGATCGCCGACCCCAGGCCGGAGAAGATCGAGGCGAGGATCGCCACCGCGAGCCCCGGTCCCATGGCCGCAGTGTTCCAGGTGCCAGCGCTCAGCCGGTGCGGGTGAAGGTGCCGAACTTGTAGGCATCCAAGAACTCGATCTGGACGGTCTGTGCCGGCCCGCCCGGGTTTCCGGCGAAGGTGACGGCGGAGAGCGGTTCACCGTTACCGCCTGGTGGCAGCCAACTGAAGACGTCCCCGTCGTAGTGGTCCAGCGCGGCGCTGAGCTGCTTCGGACCGATTTCCACGGTGAGGGTGTCACCGTTCGCGGTCACCACGACGTCACCTGCCACCTCGTTCCTGTAGGTGCCGGCGTAGTCGGCGGCGGGCCGGGCCGGGCCGGACTGGCCGGTGCCGGGGTGGCGACCGGGCTGTGATTGACGAACAGGGTGGCAAACTGCGGCCCATAGAAGCCGAGCCAGTCCCGCTCGATCTTGCCCGTCCTGACCAGGTCGGTGAAGCTGGTGGTCACCGCCTCGGCCGCGCCCACCGGGGAGGCGTTGGTCAGGGCGACAATCCCGACGTCGGCTCCGGGGAGCATCGCGAAGGCGGTTCCGGTACCGACGTAGAAGGCGCCCGAGTGCCCCCATTTGACCTGTCCGGTCGAGGTCGTCTCGACATTGACGCCGTACCCGTAGAAACGACTGTGGGCGTCCGGTTCATCCGCCCGATGATTGACCACCTGCGGGGTGTGCCCCTCCAGCAGGGCGCCCGCGTCGATGACCTGCTGGCCGTTCACCTGTCCCGATGCCAGGTTCATCTCCATCCACTTGGCCATGTCGGTGACGGTGGAACTCACCCCGCCGGCGGGGGACTGGGCGTCGGCGTCCCGGGTGTACAGCGCTGTGAAGGTGCCGCTGTCGTTGAAATGGATGATCGCCCGGTTCGGCTGGGCGACATAGTCGGCGTAGCGCGAACTGGTGGCCGTCATACCCAGCGGTTCGTACAGCGACTGTTGGCTGAGATCCTCCCAAGTCATCCCGGCCGCGGCCGCCACCGCCTCAGCGCCGCTGGTCATGCCGAAATTGGTGTAGCCGTAGCTGATCCGGAACGGGTTGAGCGGGAAATACCGCAACTTCTCGATGATCTGGTCGCGGGTGAAACCGATGCCCTCCAGGTCATCCCCGGCCCCTGCCGGTATTCCGCTGCGATGCGCGTACAGGTCGCCGATGATGACCATCGGGGTGATCGCCGGGTCGGAGAGTTGGAAGTCCGGCAGGTATTTCACGATGGGATCGGACCACTTGACGGTCCCCTCGCCGACCGCGTGCGCGATCACCGAGGCGCCGAGTGATTTCGATACCGAGGCGAGCTGGAAGACGGTGTTCTCGTCGACCAATTCAGGCTTGCCGACTTCGCGGATCCCGAAACCCTTGGCGAACACGACTTTTCCGTTCTGAACGACCGCCACCGCCATGCCAGGAATACCGCTTCGGTTCATCACGTCCTGGGCGATGGCGTCCACTTGCCCAATGGCCGAGGTGATCTGGGCCTCGGGAAGGTGATCTGGGCCTCGGGAATCGGAGTGGTCGAGTACGCGTCCGGGGCGAGGTCGCCGACGTCTTCCACGTCCGGGGCGATCGTGATGTTGATGCCCCCGGGCGCTGATGCACCGGAGGTTGTGCCGCTCGAGGCAATGCTGGTCGATACGCTGCCGCTCGGCGGTTGGGCGGTGCCGGGTGATCCGGATGTGGCACCGGTGCGGCTCGAATTGGAGCCCGTGCAGGCGGTCAGCAACAATGCAATAGCGGCACCGATGGCGGTGCCGGTCAGTCGCAACCCACTCTTCGTCATGATCGCCAGCAGACTGTGACAGATGCCGCGAGGTCGAGGTCGATGAGGACGAGTTTTGGTGCACTTTCCGACGACGTGGGGTCCGCAGCTGATCGCCATCTCCACGCTCATATCTTCGCGTTTTGACATGAATCGCGCACTCCGGACGTCGGGATGTTAAAACCTATCTGTTCGGCCCGGCAGCGGCCCTCGAGAAAGGTAGTGCGGATGGGGACAGCGATGCGGCTCAAGGTTCTGGGGACACTTGTCCTCGCGGGGGCGCTGGCACTCTCGGGTGGAACGGCGATGGCTGATGTCTGCAAACCACCGAAGGCGTACACGTGTACCGGTGGTGAGATCCCGTCGGGCACGTACTCCAGCATCAAGGTCACAGGCGCGTGCACCGTACCGGCCGATGCCGTGATCCGCGTCGTGGGCAACGTGAACGTCGCCGCCGGCGCCACCCTGGACGCGCACAGCGCGCCGTCCACGATCACAATCGGACGCAACGTCACCGGGGCTGCGGGCTCGTTCGTCGGCCTGGGCTGCCAGCCGCCGGCGTATACGGGCAACTCGGCACATGAGTGCACCGTCGAGCCGGAAAAGCACTCCACCATCACCGTCAAGGGGAACATCACCGCCACGGACGCGGCCGCCGTTCTGCTGAACGGAATCACGGTGAAAGGGAACGTCACCCTCTCCGGCGGAGGCTCCCCGATTCCCTGGTCGATCAAGAACAACACGATCGGCGGCAACCTCACCGTCAGCGGGCAGACCACCGACTGGCTCGGCGTGCTCTTCAACAACATCGGCAAGAATGCAACGCTCACCAACATCGCGGTGACCGACGTGCACCCGGATGCCCCCGGCGTCTACATCGTTCGGAACACTGTCGGGAGGAACCTCATCTGCACGGGACTGACTCCGGGAGTGTCCGGAGGTTTCGTGCCCGGCAGCGTCAACGTCGTCGGCCGCCACGCTATCGGTCAGTGCGCATCCCTGGTGTGACCTGGTCTTGTACCTTGTCCTTCCGCCAGGACCACTGAGACCGAAGGCCCGGTCCCGCGACTTGCTGCGGGCCGGGCCTTCGACGTTCTTGCTGGTCAAGCTGGCGGAGGATACGGGATTTGAACCCGTGAGGGCGTTAACCCAACACGCTTT
>JBBQJM010000036.1:0-13326 GCA_038325895.1 Mycobacteriales bacterium | reverse complement strand
AACGAGAAACGACGGCTGACGCTGGAAACGTCGAAAGACGTTTTCGCAGGTCAGCCGCCATTTTCGACGGTCTCGCGCGGACCTAGGTCCGCGGGGAATGAGATGGCGTAGTTGATGTCGAACTCGTAGGGGTGCGGGCGCAGGCGGATCGCGTCGATCTCGTCGCGCTTGAGTTTGATCCACATCTCGATCAGGTCCGGGGTAAACACGCCGCCCTCGAGCAGGTAGTCGTGGTCCTGCTCCAGCCGGTCGATGACGGCTGCGAGCGACCCCGGGACCTGCGGGATGTTGGCGGCCTCGTCCGGCGGCAGCTCGTAGAGGTCCTTGTCGACGGGTGCCGGCGGTTCGATCTTGTTCCTGATGCCGTCCAGGCCGGCCATCATCATCGCGGCGAACGCGAGGTAGGGGTTGGCCGAGGGGTCCGGGCAGCGGAACTCCAGGCGCTTGGCCTTCGCGTTGGTGCCGGTCAGCGGGATGCGGATACAGGCGGAGCGGTTGCGGGCCGAGTACACCAGGTTCACCGGCGCCTCATAGCCCGGCACCAGCCGGTGGTAGGAGTTCACCGTCGGGTTCGTGAAGGCCAGCAGCGACGGGGCGTGGTGCAGGAGGCCGCCGATGTAATATCGGGCCAGGTCGGACAGCCCACCGTAGCCGGCCTCGTCGTAGAACAGCGGCTTGCCGCCGGACCACAGCGACTGGTGGGCGTGCATGCCGGAGCCGTTGTCACCGAACACCGGCTTGGGCATGAAGGTGACGGTCTTGCCCTGCTCCCAGGCGGTGTTCTTGATGATGTACTTGAACAGCATCACCTCGTCGGCCGAGGCCAGCAGGGTGTTGAACTTGTAGTTGATCTCTGCCTGGCCGCCGCCCACCTCGTGGTGACCGCGCTCGATGTCGAAGCCCATGCTGATCAGGTTCGCGGTCATATCCTCGCGCAGGTCCGCCTGGTGGTCGTACGGCGGCACCGGGAAGTAGCCACCCTTGGTCCGGACCTTGTAGCCCAGGTTCGGCTGCTCGTCGCGGCCGGTGTTCCACCAGCCTTCCTCGGTGTCGATCTTGTAGAAGGCGCCCGTCATGCCGGTCGCGAACTGGACGTTGTCGAAGATGTAGAACTCGGCCTCGGCCCCGAAGAAACAGGTGTCGGCGATGCCGGTGCTGGCCAGGTACTCCTCGGCCTTGCGGGCCACGTTGCGCGGGTCGCGCGAGTACGGCTGCAGTGTGAGCGGGTCGTGCACGAAGAAGTTGCAGGTCAGGGTCTTCCGCTGGCGGAAGGGATCGACCCGGGCCGTGGTCACGTCGGGCAGCAGCGTCATGTCCGACTCGTGGATCGACTGGAAGCCCTTGATGGACGAACCGTCGAACGCCATGCCGCCAGCAAGGGACTTCTCGGTGACCGAGCTGGCCGGGACGGTGAGGTGGTTCATGATGCCGAGAAGATCGCAGAACCGGATGTCGAAGACCTCGACATCGTTGTCCTTGATGTAAGCGACCAGCTCTTCGGAAGTGGAGAACACGCACGCGCTCCTTGTCGGTTGGACAACCGTGATGGCAGGGACGGTACAACGGGCTCGAACGGTTCGGACTCCCGCGATGGTGCTGGCACTGCTGGTGCGACGACGGAGCGTTCGCGGTACCGGTACGCGGGGCCGGCTGCCGTTGGGGTGCATCTTGGCAGGCTCCGCGCCGGGCGCAGCACGCGGGACCTATTCCCACGCCTGCGCCACGCTAGGCAGACGGTGTTGCCCTGGAGTCTCGCGATTGTTTCGCCCGGGTTAATCGACCGAACTCGGTGATCGCGCAGGGTGCCGCAGCGACCTCGCCAATGTGCCGAACGAGGTCGTGACCGCCCGTTCGGACGCCCAAGGTCGAGATCGGGGGCACGACGAGCGATGACCTATCCCCGCGGCCTCTTACTCTGGTGGCATGGTGACCGCTGAAGGAGCGACGGAGGGAACCTATCCCGGACACGCTCTCGGACTTCCGGCCGACGGGGTCGGTTCTGTCGCGACCATGGGTGCCAGGGTCCTCGCCTTCGTCATTGACATCGTGCTGTCCGCTCTGCTCGCCTGGCTGTTCACCGCGCCGGAGCCCCCGCAGAACTGGAGCCTGGTCGTCTGGGCGGTGATGACGGTCGTCGCCGTCGGGCTGTTCGGGTTCACCCCCGGCCAGGCAGTGCTCGGCATCAGGGTCGCCCCACTCGGGCGCTCGATCGTCGGGGTGTGGGCCGTGCCGCGAACGGTGCTGGTGTTCTTGATCGTGCCGCCGCTGCTGGTCAACCAGGATCTGCGCGGCCTGCACGACAGGTGGTGCCGGACCGTGGTCGTGCGAATGCGGTGACGGCAGGGCAGCCTGACGGATCGGGTTGCTGTTCATCCGGTGAGGTCCGGCGGCGGTGGCACCTATGGCAACCGGTGGCGGCTTGTGCAGGCCGCAACGCTGCTCAGCGGCGGCGCATGCTCCGCTGGACGTTGCGCATCTTCGCCCCTGCGGGCAGCGGGCCCTTGGGCAAGCCGGCCTGCGCGGTCCGTGAACCGAGCGCCGTGAGCCGGTTGTCCAGTTCGGTGACGGCGTTCACCGAGATGTTGCGGGGCAGCTTCATCAGGTACGAGTTCAACTTGCGGAGCGGGATCTGACCCTCTTCGTTCCCGACGATCACGTCGTAGATCGGTGTGTCGCCGACGACCCGGGCGTAGCGCTTCTTCTCCTGAGCGAGCAACGACTTGACCCGGTGCGGGGCACCCTCGCCGACCAGGATGATGCCGGGCCGGCCGACCACCCGGTGCACGGCGTCCAGGTGGGACGTGCCGGCGACGGCGGGCGTCACCCGCCACTTCCCGCGCAGGTTGTTCTGCAGCGTCCATGCCGCGGCACCCGGCGTGCCCTCCGCCTGCTTGTAGACGTTGGTCTGCACGCGGCGGGAGAAGATGATCATGGCAAACAGCGCGCCCAGGATGATGCCGAAGGGCAGCAGCATCCACCACGGCAGGAACCACATCAGTGCGAGGGTGACGATCAAGGTGGTGCCGACCAGCGCACCGATCATGTAGGGCAGCAGCCGCTTGTCCTGTTTGCGCTGCATCTGGAAGGCCTGCCAGATCTGACCTCGGCGTTCCTTCTTGGCGGCCCTCGCGGCTACCTTGGCTGCCTTCTTCTCCTCTTTGGAGGGGGCATCCGCGCCCGCCGGGTTCTTGGCCATGCCGTCCAGGATAGTGCGCGTGACCACCCCCGGCGGACAGGCGACGCGCGGCCGGCACGCCGACGGAAAGGCCGGGCGCGACCACCCGGAGGCGGCGCACCCGGCCCGTTTCGGTGGGGCTATCCGGCGAGCGGGGACGCTGCGCGGAGCAGATCGCACACTGACATCATCCGGTGGCGCTCATCGACTCCTGGCGCGCGTCGCGAGCCTGAGCGCCCTGCCGGTACAGGGTCCCGGCGCGGTACGAGGAACGAACGAGTGGACCGGACATCACGCCGGCGAATCCGATGTCCTCGGCCTCCTGGCGCAGCTCGACGAATTCCTCGGGCTTGACCCACCGCTCGACCGGATGGTGCCGTGGGGTCGGGCGGAGGTACTGGGTGATGGTGACCAGGTCGCAGCCGACGGCGTGCATGTCCGTCAATGCCTGCGAGACCTCGTCCCGCGTCTCACCCATCCCCAGGATGAGGTTGGACTTGGTGACCATGCCCGCCGCTCTGCCCTGGGCGATCACATCCAGCGATCGTTCGTAGGTGAAGGCGGGCCGGATCCGCCGGAAGATCCGCGGCACGGTCTCCAGGTTGTGCGCGAACACCTCCGGCGCCGCGGCGAATACCTGGCCCAGCAGTTCGGCATGCCCGGAGAAGTCCGGCGTCAGGATCTCGACACCGGTTTCCGGTGCTTGCGCATGGACCTGCCGGATTGTCTCGGCATAGAGCCAGGCACCCTCGTCCGGCAGGTCGTCGCGGGTCACCCCGGTTATGGTCGCGTACCGCAAGTTCATCTTCTGGATGGACTCGGCGACCCGGCGGGGCTCGTCGCGGTCGAGTTCGCCGGGCTTGCCGGTGTCGATCAGACAGAAGTCGCACCGGCGGGTGCACTGGTCACCGCCGATCAGGAATGTCGCCTCGCGGTCCTCCCAGCACTCGAAGATGTTGGGACAGCCGGCTTCCTGACAGACGGTGTGGAGTCCCTCGGTCTTCACCAGGTTCTGCAGGTTCTGGTACTCCGGTCCGGTCTTCAGCCGGGTCTTGATCCATGCTGGCTTCTTCTCGATCGGTACGGCCGCGTTCCGCACCTCCAAGCGGAGCATCTTGCGGCCCTCTGGGGCCAGGGTCACGAGGCGCCACCCACCGTGTTCTCTGCCGAATCTGCGGCTTCGCCGGCCTTGATCGCAGCGGCGTCCTCGGCCTTCTTCACGGCGTCGACGGCATCCCCGGCGGCTTCCTCGGCGTCGTCCGCGACGTCCGAGGCCCTGTCCTTGGCATCGTCGGCGATATCCGAGGCCTTGTCCTTCGCAGTGTCGACAGTGTCCTTCGCGTCGTCCGCGGCGCCCGACGCCTTGTCCTTGACCGTGTCGGCAAGATCCGCGGCCTTGTCCTTCGCGGTGTCGGCCAGGTCAGAGGCCTTGTCCTTCGCGGCGGCGGCCGCATCCTTCACGGAGTCGGACAGCTTGTTGGCGGCGGCCGAGGCCTTGTCGGTGGCCGATTGACCGCTGACCGGAACGGCGGGGGCCGGCTGGTTGTCCGGAATCGGCGCCTGATCCGCGCGCAGTTTCTTGACGACCACCGCTCCGGCCGCGGCGATCACCGCAAGGATCAACAGGATACGGATCGGGTGGCCTTTCTTCCCCGCGGCCTTGTCCGCCTTGCGAGCGGCCTTCGCGGCTTGGTCGGTGGCCCGACTGGCCTTCAGGGCGCCTGCGGCGGCCTTCGCGCTGACCAGTGCCGCGGCGTGGGTCGCCGAGCCTTGTGCCTTTTCGGCGAGCGCGGCCCCAGTGCTGGAAAGCTTTTGGCCGGCCTGTTTCTCGGACTTCTTGGCCTGCCGCGCTGCCTGGTCGGCGGCCTTCTGGGCGGATTTGCGTGCCCGCCGGCCGAGCCGCTTTGCCTGGTCCTCGAGCGAATCCTCGACCTTTTCGACATACGGGGCGGCGGCATGCGCCGCGTCGCTGGCAAGGGACATCGCCTTGCTCGCCGCGTCGCTGGTCACGTCGGCCACCTTGTCGACGACCTTGTCGGCGATCTCTGATGCCTTCACCGCCAGGTCGTGGGCGGCGGCCCTGGGCTTCGTCGGCGTGGTCATGTGCTGCTCCTCATCGTTGCGAGTGTTGCGAGTGTTGCGAGTGTTGCGAGTGTTGCGAGTGTTGCGAGGTGCTGCCGGCTCCGCTGCTGGTGGCGGACTCACGGATCAGGTTCCCGATCACCCGGGGTGACGAAACACGTCACCCGGCTCCGGCGATCATTGTTCCATTTTGCCGTGCGCTGCGTCGGGGGGGATCGTCGGGGCAGAGAACGGACCGAGGCCCCGGACTGGGCGGGTCCGGTGGGGTGATCACCGCACGCCGACAGCAGGATCCAGGTGCCAGGCGACACCCCGGGACGGGACCTGCTGCTCTGCTGACACTGTGGCGTTCGCCGCGAGATTCACCGTCAGTCGCCCGTCCAGGCCGTCACGCAGTCGCTCGACGACCACTGGGAGCGCCTCAGCGACGAGCACCCGTCGTCCGAGCTCTACCGACAGCGAGGTTACGCCCGCGTCGGTGATGCCGCATGGGACGATGCGATCGAACGCGGTCAGGTCGGGGTCGCAGTTCAGCGCGAATCCGTGCATCGTCACGCCCCTGGCGATCCGTACCCCGATCGCGGCGACCTTTCGTCCGGGGCTGCCGTGGGCGGCCGGCAGCCATACCCCGCTGCGTCCGGCGACCCGTTGGGTGGCGAGGCCGAGGTCCTGACACGACGCGATCAGTACCTCTTCGAGCGACCGCACGTAGCCGACGACATCGACCGGTGCTGCCAATTTGACGATGGGGTAACCCACCAGCTGTCCGGGGCCGTGCCAGGTGATGCGGCCGCCGCGATCGACGTCGATGACGGGGGTGCCGTCGGTCGGCCGATCTTCGGGCTGGGTGCGCTTTCCGGCGGTGTAGACGGCTGGATGCTCGAGCAACAGCACGGTGTCGGGCGTGGTTCCGTCGATGCGCGCCTGCGCGAGTTCGCGCTGCCTGTTCCAGGCCGCGACATAATCGACGAGGCCGACCTCTTCGAAGATCAACGGCGTGTTGTTCTCGCGCATGCGCACGACCGTACGCCGGTGCCCCGACACCGTCGCCCATGCTGCGTCGCGGCAATCGGGCGCGGGCGCAGCGCACTCGGGTCCTGTGGATAACTCCAACCCGAATTTGGGCGTTCGTCCTATCGTGCACGCCATGACGTACCGGATAGGGCCCTATCACGCCATCGAGGACCGGGGGGGCCACCGGTCCGTGGCTGTGCAGACCTGGCATGCGCAGGACGGGCGGTCGGGGCATGACGTGGCGCTGTCCGTCATCGAGAACGTCCCGGCCGACGTGACCCATCGGATGGTGGAGCTCTCGGCCACCGTGCGCCATCCGCATCTGATTCCGGTCCTGGATGTGATCGTGGACGGGTCGCGGGTAGCGGTGATCAGCTCGTGGCCCTCCGCCGGGCAGCTGTCCGACCTGCTGGGCCGCAGGGGTTCGCTCTCCGTGGGGGAGACGCTGACCGTGCTCCGGCCGGTGGCTGCGGCGCTGGCCGCGATTCATCGGCACGGACTGGTGCACGGCAATCTCGGCGCGGGCGTCGTGGGGTTCGACGACGCCGGCCGCCCATTGCTCGGTGGGTTGGCGGCCGGTCTGATCGCTGCGCACGCGCAGACCGATGGTCCCGCTCAAGACGCAGCGGACCTCGCGCCAGAGGTCGCCAGGGGTGCCGCCCCGTCGGTCGCCGCTGACGTCTTCTCCCTTGGATCCGTTGCGTTGCGCTGCCTGACCGGCCGGAGCGCCTGGCCGGCGGACGATCCGGCGGACGTGCTGGTGCAGTCGGTCGGTGGTGTCTGGCCCGAGGTGCCCGACGCCCTCGCGCCGCCGCGGTTCGTGGCGCTGGTCCGGCGGATGCTCGCCTCCGATCCCGGTCAGCGTCCCGACGCCCCTGGTGTGCTGGCGAACCTGCAGCAATCCGGGGTCGCACTGCCCGTTGATCTGGCGCTCGACAGCGACCCGGGTGCGGTCGCGGCGGGCAACGCACCAGCCGATCGGGCGTCAGCTGGGCGGGTGTCGATCGAGAAGCCGGCTCTGGACGGGGGTCATTCCGACGCTGCTGCGGCTGCCGCCGAAGTGCTGTCGGGGCTTCCGGCAGTTGTTCTGGGCCCGAAGCCGACCAACTCCGACGGCAATGACGGACCAGATCCGACCCCGGCCGCCCAGTGGGGATCCTCCGGACGTGCTGGCGCCGTGCGCACCGGGCCGCCGATTGTTCGCCGCCAGGCGAGTGCGGTGGGTTCACGCGCAGCGACGTCAGGTGGCGCATCCTCCGGGGATGAGCCGCCGGCCGCCCGCATGCGACACGGCCGTCCGCAGCAACGGCGGGCGCTACGCCAGGGTCGGCGGTCCGAAGAACCGCGCGGTGCCGCGTCTGGCCCACTGCCGGGCCCACTGTCCGGACCACTGCCGGGTTCGCGGCGCATCGCCGTGCTCGGGCTGGCGGCTGCGCTGGCGGTGGTGGTGGGTGCGATCGTCGTGCAGGCCCGGTCGTCGCTGCCGGACAGATCGTGGGCCGACGATGCGCGGCCGGCCGCGGCCGGTGGTGGCGCTGGGGCGGATGCGGCCGACTGGTTGGCTCTCGTCACGGAGCTCGATACCGCCCGCGCACATGCACTCTCGGCCGCGGATCCGGCGCTGCTCGACGGCGTCTATACTGCGTCGTCGCCGCAGCGTTCGGCCGACACGGCCGTCGTCGCCGACCTTGCGGCCAAGGGTCTGCGGGTGCAGGACGGAACCCATCGGATCATCAGCGCCGGCATCGTTCCCCCGGACGGCTCCGGGAGCGCGACGGTGCGAGTCGCGGTGGTGGATTCGATGCCTGCATACCCGATCGTGGACGCCGAGGGCGATCCAGTGGGACAGACGGCCGCGCGCTCCGAGGAGCGCCGAATCCTCGTGCTGGCGTCGACAGCCCAGGGCTACCGGATCGAATCCATCCTGGCCGGCTGAACCGGCTCGCCCTCTCGGGGCGGCGGTCGGATTGTCAAGGGGTCGACGATCGCCATCCTGGCGATCCGGTCGCCGGGTTCGAGTCTGGCTCGGGCTGACAGGCGCGTCGATCCCCGGCGTTGTCGGACCCGGCTCCTACCGTGAGCGCATGCGGCTGCTGCACACCTCCGATTGGCACCTCGGCCGGACGTTCCACGGGCAGAGCCTGCTGGCCGATCAGGAAAGGGTGCTGGAGGCGCTGGCCGACCTTGCCGCCGACCATGCTGTCGATGCGGTGCTCGTCTCCGGTGATCTGTACGACCGCGCTGTGCCGTCACCGGAGACCGTGCAGGCAGCGACGCGGATCCTGCGCCGGATCCGGGACGCCGGAATCGTCATCGTGGCGATCTCCGGCAATCACGATTCGGCGCCCAGACTGGGCGCCTTTACTGAATTCCTGGCCGCAGGCGGGCTGCACCTACGGACATCGCTGGACCGGATCGCGGATCCGGTGCTGCTGTCCGATGCCGCCGGACCGGTGGCCATTTATCCACTGCCCTATCTGGAGCCGGACCTGGCGCGCGCCGCATGGGGGCTGCCGGCACCGGCCGATCATCAGCGGGTGCTGACCGTCGCCCTGCAGCGGGTCCGGGCCGACCTGGCCACCCGGCCGGCAGGCACCAGATCGGTGGTTCTGGCGCACGCCTTCGTGGTCGGCGCGGTGGCCGGCGGATCCGAGAGATCCATCGCCGTCGGTGGCGTCGAGTCTGTCACCGCCGAGGTTTTCGACGGCGTCGACTACGTGGCGCTGGGACACCTGCACCGTCCACAGGTGCTGAGCGAGCGGGTGCGGTATTCGGGATCACCGATGCCGTATGCGTTTTCCGAGACCGGACATCGCAAGAGCGTGTGGCTCATCGACATCGACGCATCCGGGGCGGTGGTCGGTGAGCGATTGCCCCTACCGCTCGTCCATCCGCTCGCCACGGTCCGCGGCCTGCTGGCCGACATCCTCTGTTCGGCGGCAACAGGTTTCGCCGAAACCTACCTGTCGGTTGAACTCACCGATCCGGTGCGGCCGCTGGATGCCATGCGCCGGCTGCGCGAGGTGCACCCGCACACCCTGGTGGTGCAGTGGCTTCCCGACGATCGCAGGGTCGGAGTGGTCGCGGATCCATTGCCGGTCGGGCAGACCCTGGGCGACTTGGACGTCCTGCTCGATTTCGTCGCCACCACCCGAGGCGGTCCGGTTTCACGGGGCGAGCGGATGCTGCTGGACGCCGCGGTGACCGCCGGCAGGATGACTGAGGCCGCCGGATGAACCAGGTCACCGGATGAAACTGCACCGGCTCGAAGTGCGGGCGTTCGGCCCGTTCGCGGACGAGGTGGTGGTGGACCTGGATGAACTCGGGTCCGACGGGTTGTTCCTGCTTCACGGCGACACCGGGGCGGGGAAGACCACCCTGCTCGACGCCGTCGCGTTCGCGCTGTACGGCCGGGTGCCCGGCGCCCGCAACGAGGCCAAGCGCCTGCGCTGTGACCGCGCCGCGCCCAGCACCCGGACCCAGGTGCGGCTGGAGGTGACGATCGCCGGCCACCGGCTGGAGCTGACCCGCAATCCCGAGTATCAGCGGGCCAAGTCGCGCGGCGTCGGGTTCACCGTGGAGAAGGCGAAGGTTGTCCTGCGATGGATCGGCGCCGCGCCCTCCGGGCGCACCGAGGACGGACTGACCCGCGCGGACGAGGTCGCTGACGTCGTCGGGGAACTGCTGGGGATGTCTGCGGACCAGTTCTTCCAGGTCGTGCTGCTGCCCCAGGGCGATTTCGCCAGGTTCCTGCGCGCCGACACTGCCGAGCGCGGGGTGTTGCTCGAGCGGCTGTTCGACACGGGCAGGTTCGGAACCATCGAGGAGTGGTTCGCCCTCGCCCGGCGGGATGCCGGCGCCCGGCTCCGGGAAGCCGACGCAGACGTCGACCGCGTCATCGCCAGGGTCGCCGAGGCCGCCCGGGTAGCACTGCCGGACCGGGTCGACGCTGAGTGGATCACCCACCTGCGGGACCGGCTCGCCGATCTCGCGGACCTGGCAGCGAAGCGGGCGGCGCTGTCCCGCCACGCTGCCGAGAAGCTGTCTGCCGAGCTGCGCACGGCCCGGGATCGCCAGGACCGGGTGCAGCGGCTGCGAGACGTGCACGCCAGGCTCGCGGCGCTGGACGGACGTTCCACCGAGCTGAATCTGTTCCGCGCCCAGATCGAGCGTCACCGGCGGACGCCCCGGGTCACCGCCGCACACGCGGCGCTGGTCGCGGCCCGGCGGGACAATCTGCTGCGCCGCGAGGTCCGTGCCCGCGCCGGCGATCATCTGCACGAGCTGGTCGCGACCGAGACCGGGGCGGCACCGGGTGAGGCCTGCGCCGCGCGAAATCCGTTGTCCGCCGACCTTTCTGAACTGTCGGATCTGTCTGATGCGTCACTCGGGGCTCCCGGGCGCGCCAGGGCAGCCGCGGATCGCGATCTCGCGGGGGCACTGGCCGAGTTCGACGCCCATGCCGCGGAACACGAACGCGACAGCGCGGCCCTCGCGGCCGCGCGCCGGCGGCACCACCAGGCCGAGGTCGACGCGGTCGACGTCGAACAACGGTTGGCCGCGCTGCCGGCGCTGATCAACGATCTCGCCGAGCGGGTGCTCCGCGCCAGGTCGGCCAGGGACCGGCTGGCGTCCGCAGCCGCCGCGGTGACCGCCGCGAAGCAGCTGCTGCTGGCCGCCGAATCGTTACCGGTCTTGCTGACCCAGCAGCAGGAGGCAATCGTCCGGGAGACCGCCGCTGTCGACGGCCACCAACGCTCCGTCGACGAACGGCAATCGCTCGTCGAGCGCCGCATCGCCGGTATGGCCGGCGAACTCGCGTCCGGGTTGACCCCGGGGGCGTCGTGCCCGGTGTGTGGGTCCGCCGAACACCCGCGGCTGGCCGCGCCCGCGGACAACGCGGTGACCGCGGCGCAGATCATCACGGCCCAGCAGGCCGAGCGAGCCGCCGCCGCCGGACGGGAGCGGGTCACCGCCGAGCGGGGCCGGGTCGACGCGGCCGTCGCCGCGGCGACGGAGCGGGCGGGCGGACAGGATCTCGGGTCGGCGCGAGGCCTGCTCCGGCAGGCGACGAGGGCGCATTCGGCACTGGCCGCCGAGGCGCGCACCGTGGACGAGCTGCTGGGCCGTCAGGACGGCGCCAGCAAGGCGCTGTTCGAGCATTCGCTCCATCGGGACGAACTCGCGCAGGCACTGGCCGGCGCCAAGGCGGAGATCGCCGCCATCCAGCCGCGGGCGGCCGAGCGGGAAATCCGGCTGCGCACGGCGCTGGCGGGTCACCCCAGCGTGGCCTCGCGGCGGTCGTACCTGCTCGCCCGTGCCGCTGCGTGGGACTCGGTGGCCTCGGCAACCGAGTCCGCGGCGGCCAGTTCCGCCGCGGAGGTCGAGCGGCAGGCAGAGCTAGCCCGAGAGGTGCAAGCGGCTGGATTCCTCGATCTGGACGACGCCATGGCCGCTGCGTCGGTGGACATCGAACTGCTGACGCGCAACGTGCGCGCCGCTGAGGACGACCGCACCGCCGTCGAGGGCCAGCTGCTTGACCCGGCCCTGACCGGCGTTGATCCGGATGAGGAAGGCAATGTGTCCGGTCGTCGTACCCGCGCCGACGAGGCCGCACGGCTGGCGGAGGACGCCCGCTCCCGCGCTGACGCCACGGCGGACCGCCGCGATCAGTTCGGTCGGGCCTGCCGACGACTCCTCACGGCCTGGCGCGAGCGAGAACCCATCGCGACGGCCGACGCCGAGATCGGCGCGCTCGCCGACGTCGTCCACGGCCGGGGCCAGAACGCGCTCTGCATGTCGTTGCGCACCTACGTGCTGGCGGCGCGGCTGCGGCAGGTGGCTGACGCGGCCGGGCAACGGCTGCAGCGGATGTCCGCGGGTCGGTACGGGTTCGTGCACTCGACCGACCGGGAGTCGCGCGGAAAGGCCGGCGGACTGGGGCTGGACATCTACGATGCCTGGTCCGGATTGGTGCGGCCGGCCAAGACCCTGTCCGGGGGCGAATCGTTCCTCGCGTCCCTGGCGCTGGCCCTGGGGCTGGCGGACGTGGTGGCTAGCGAAGCCGGAGGGCGGGTCCTCGACACCTTGTTCGTCGACGAAGGGTTCGGCGGCCTCGACGCCGACACCCTTGACCTGGTGATGGGCACCCTGGATGAACTGCGGGCGGGCGGCCGGGTGGTCGGGGTGGTCTCGCATGTCACCGAACTGCAGCAGCGGATCCCGAGCCGGCTATGTGTGCGCCGGACTCCGCTCGGGTCGAGCATCGAGATGTACAGCGGTTGATCCGGCTTGATCACTGCGCCGCAAGCGCTGGCAAACTGCGCCGCAAGCGCTGGCAAACTGCGCTTCCAGCGCTGGCAAACTGCGCCGCCAGCGCTGGCAAACTGCGCCGCCAGCACTTGGCCAACTGCGCAGTCGGCGGTGGCCGGCTCGCCGGCGCAGCGGATACGGTCGGCTAAGCAGTGCTCGTTCGGTCCGCACAACAGGCGGCATACGCGCAAGGGGGTGGGACGTGTTCCTGCTGGTCGCACATTTCCGGATCGACGAGGGAATCGACCCTCAGTCCGTGCTCGACCGGGCTCAGGAGCCGACCCGGTTGCTCGCGGCCCAGCCCGACACGGTGCGGCTGCGTTGGGCTCGTTCCACGGAGGACGCCCGCCACCTGGTGCTCGCCGCGGAATTCGCCACAGCGGCCGCCTACCGGCGAGCCCTGTCCCCGATGCCGGTGCGCACGGTCGTCATCCCGTGGCTGTCCGCGGCCGAGGTAACCACCTCCGGCGTGCACGAGGTGCTGCTCGCCGCCGACGGCGGCGTCATCGAGGAACCGGAGATCATCGTCCCGGAACCGCGACGATGACCGGACGGACAGTGAACCGGAACGGGGGGAGCCCGCCCTGGTACATGGCACATGTGGTCGGTGCCGCCCCGGGAGTTCATTAGGCTCGACGGTCGTTGACTGACCCCGCGGAATCCACCGTCGGGGACGCCGCTCGGCCGGGTCCCCCCGGCCGGGCCTGTCCTGCAGGAGATCTATCGTGGCCGCCGACCTCATC
>JBBQJM010000035.1:0-13360 GCA_038325895.1 Mycobacteriales bacterium | reverse complement strand
TCACTCCAGTCCCATAACCGCGACCTTCGTGCGCGCCGGGGAAGTTGATCCGCGCCATCAAAGGGGGCGCGCGCGGGGGTCAGGCCGCGATCGGGAGGGGTGGGTGCCCCATCGGGCAGCCAACATTGCCCCGGGCTCCGTCCGTCCGCACATCCCAACCCGAACCGGAACAACGGACCATCACAGGTATCTCAGTGGTCAACCAAGGAGGCAGCATGCCGACCTACCTCTCTCCGGGCGTGTACGTCGAAGAGGTCGACTCCGGTTCACGACCCATCGAAGGGGTGGGAACGGCGGTCGCCGCCTTTGTCGGGCTCGCCGAGGACGGGCCGTTCAACACACCCACCCTGGTCCCGAACTGGACGGAGTACACCAGGAACTTCGGCGGCTTCGTGGAGGGCTCCTACCTCGCGCAGTCCGTGTACGCGTACTTCCAGAACGGCGGCGGAAACTGCTATGTCGTCCGCATCGGGCAGGAAAGCAGCGCAGGCAACGGTGCGCGGCGCGGTCCCAAGGCGCTGGCCGCCGGTCCGCAGGGCCAGCTCGGCAGCTACCGGGTGGTCGCGCTGGACGGCGGCACCCCCGACGGTTCACTCACCATCGACATCCACGGCGTGGAGGGCGATGCTCCCGAGGGCAGCTTCAAACTGATTGTCCGCCAGGGCGATCAGGTCCTGGAGGAGTACGACCGGTTGACCACCGGCCGCGGCAAGGCCAACGTTGCCACCGCGGTGAACGCCGCCTCAAAGCTGATCCGGATCGAGGAGACGGCCACCGGTGCCGCCGTCGAGGCGCCCGGCATCGGGTCGAGTGTCAGCCTGTACGCGCCACCGCCGCCGGCGGCGGTCCCTTCGCCGCGGCTGTCCACCGACGACTACGTCGGAGATGTGGCCGAGCGGACCGGCTTCTCCGGCCTCGAGGCCGTCGACGAGATCACCATGGTGTGCGTTCCCGATCTGATGAGCGCCTACCAGCAGGGCGCGATCGACCAGGAGACCGTCAAAGCCGTGCAGTTGGCGATGATCGCGCACTGCGAGCTGATGGGGAACCGGCTCGCCATTCTGGATCCGCCGCCCGGTTTGAACGCGCAGCAGATCAAGGAATGGCGCATCGACAAGGCCGGCTACGACTCGAAGTACGCCGCGCTGTACTGGCCGTGGGTCAAGGCGGCCGACCCGGCCACCGGGAAGAACATCTACCAGCCGCCGTCGGGTTTCGTGGCGGGCATCTGGGGCCGCAACGACGACACCCGTGGCGTGCACAAGGCGCCCGCGAACGAGGTGGTCCGCGGCGCGATCTCGCTCGAGGTGCAGATCACCAAGAACGAGCATGACCTGCTCAACCCGGTGGGCATCAACTGCCTGCGCACCTTCCCCGGCCGCGGAATCCGGGTCTGGGGCGCCAGGACGCTGTCGTCGGATCCGGCATGGCGCTACCTGAATGTCCGGCGGCTGTTCAACTACCTGGAGGAGTCTATTCTCAACGGCACCAACTGGGTCGTCTTCGAGCCCAACGACGACGCGCTGTGGGCCAAGATCCGCCGCACCATCAGTGCCTTTCTCGTGAACGAATGGCGCAAGGGTGCCCTGTTCGGGCTCACCCCCGACGAGGCCTTCTACGTCAAGTGCGACCGGGAGACCAACCCGGCCGAGGGCATTGACGCCGGCCAGGTGGTCTGCCAGATCGGGGTGGCTCCGGTGAAGCCCGCCGAATTCGTCATCTTCCAACTGTCCCAATTCTCCGGCGGCACCAGCCTCGTCGCCGAGTAGTCGAGAACATTTCTAGGAGAAGGAGACTCCGATGGCAGGGCTCTACGAGGGCAGTGGGGTCGGACATTCGTTCGGCATCGAGATCGACGGTGTGGTGATCAAGAGCATCACCGAGGTGAGCGGCCTGAAGATGGAGCAGGACGTCATCGAGTACAAGGAGAACCTTACCGGCGGCAAGTTCAACGTCAAGAAGCTGCCCGGCCGGTGGAAGGCCGGCGAGGTCACACTCACCCGCGGCCTGACCGACGACCAGAGTTTCGAGAAGTGGGTCAAGGACTCGCAATTCGGCAAGATGGGTGACGTCCGCAAGGGCGGCGCGATCATCGTCTACGACTACGAGGGCACGGCGCTGAAGCGTTACAAGCTCACCAACGCGTGGCCGAAGAGCCTGGAGATCAGTTCGCTGAAGGCCGGTGACACCAGCGTGCTGACCGAGAAGCTGGTCGTCACCTACGAACGGCTCGAGGTGGGGTGATGCGCCGCAGTGCTGCTGTCGCGGCGCTCGAGGACATCCAGCGCGCCGGTCCGACCGCGGTTCCGGTATCGGCACCGCCGGCACTACCATCACCCGTGCACACCGAACAGAAGCTGCGGACGGAGTTCTCGTTCCTGCTGCCCCGCGGCTATGTGGACGCGTCGGGGACGGTGCACCGCGACGGCGCCATGCGATTGGCCACCGCCCGGGACGAGCTGGTGCCGTTGCGCGACGACCGGGTCCGGGAGAACCCCGCCTACCTGACGGTGGTGTTGCTGGGCCGGGTCGTCACCCGGATCGGCACCATCGACGACGTGCACGCCGGCATCATCGAGAACCTGTTCGCCTCGGACCTGGCCTTCCTGCAGGACCTGTACCGCAGGGTGAACCAGGAGGGTCACACCCGGGCGAACGTCAGCTGTCCCAACTGCTCCCACGACTTCGCGGTCGACGTCGCCGGGGGCCGCCTGGGGGAATAGTGACGTACGCGCCCGACCGGATTTACGAAGAGGTCGCGTACATCGCCTTCCACTTCCACTGGCCACTGGACGATCTGCTGGACCTGGAACACGCCGAACGGCAGCGGTTCGCGAACGAGATCGGACGGATCAACACGCGTATCAATGCAGGGAGGTGACCGATGGCCCGATGGTGGAGACGGGGCGCCCAGGCACCGACTGCCACGCCTGCTCCGCCCGCTCGGGAATCCGCACCGCCCCCCGCGCCACCGCACAGCGCACCCGTTCAGCGGGCTGAGTGGCGGGACGTGCCCCCGCTGCGGCCCGTGGTCGCCGCCATCTCCCCGGTGGCGCCTTCTGACACGTTCGCCCAGACGCTGGCAACCTGGCAGAACCCCAGTTTCCTTCAGCCGCTCGCTCATGCGGTCGATCCGGCAGGACCTGCCGGTCATGTCGACGGCCTGGCAGTCGCAGCGGCTCCGCGAACGGTGTCCGGTGGGGCCGACCTTCAGGTTGCCAATCGGCCTCCCGGGCGGACTGCGACGGTGCAGCGCGCGGCGGGTCCGTGGCTGGGCTTCGCCGAGCCGCCTACCGCGCTCGGCACGGACACTGATTCCGAGGAACCCGCTCCTGGCAAGGGATTCACCGCGGATGGTTGGGAGGAACCGAGGACGCTGAGTGTGGCTCCCACCCCACCCAGCGGCGGCACGCTCACCGTCGCACCGGAGCTGCCGGTCCGGTCGACTCTGCCGGCGGTGCCCCGGTCTTCGGCTTCGAGTTCCCCGGCGGCCGCGCCCGGCACGCCGACGGTGTCGCGCTCCATTGCCGACGACGGACATGCTGGCAACCACACTGAAACCCGAGCCGCTTCTGCGGCTCGGGACTTGCCCCTTGCCGCCGACGCCACCGACCACCTCGCCCCGGACACCGACGAGCACGGCCCGGCTGCCGTGTCCGCCGCCGCGGGCGAGGCACCGCAGGCGGCTGCCGATTCCGGACTCGCGCCACTGATCGGCGACCCGGTGGTGAGCCCGACCGGTACGACGAACTCATTGCACGACGGCTTAGCCGACAATGATCATTCGACAACGGATCTCGCCGACACATCGTCGCAGACCGCGTTGCCGCTGGCCGCCGTCAGCCGGCCTACCGCAGGCAGCCCGGGGCCGTCGACGGTGCAGCGATCCGCCGCCGATCGAACACACCGGGCGCCGGGGCTGGGTGCGCCGCTTCCCACGGCGCCGGCCGCGCCACCGGCGCAGCGGACAGGCGCTCGGGACGCCGACGTGCTGCTGCCGCCGGTCCAGCGAGCCGGGGCATCTCCCGTTCCGCCGAGCATGTCATCGGCACCACCCGGACTGCCCACCTCCGCAGTGAGACCTTCTGCGGCGCAGCACCATCTCGAGAATCCCGTCGAGCAATCGGGGGATGTTGCGTCCTCCTGGGCGACCGCGCCGCTGGTGGGCTCGGCCCACCTGATGCGGGCCATCGATTCCGCGGACTCCGGCGCGGAGGCTGGGGGTGCTGCCGGCGCGGACGGGCAGGCTGGAATGCCGGCCTCGACCTTGCCCACCGCCTCGTCATCTGGGGTGCCGTCGCTGTCGCCCTTGTTGTCGTCCTCGCTTCTACCGGGGCACGATTCGCCGCCCGCCATGGATGTGCAGCGCCCCATCGGCGGCGATCTGTCATCGGAGAGCGGTCGTCCCGCAGCGGAGCTGATCACCGAAGAGGCGGATGGTCTCGTCGACTCTGCCAAGGGCACAACCCCAGCAGGTACGGCAGTGGCACCCACCCTGGGCGTTGGTGCGGGTCGCAGAGTTGTTGAGCCGCAACAGGAGTCGTTCCGAAATCACCACGACTCCAGCATCCAACTCCCGGTGGCTACCCGTCTCGCACCGGAGCTGGCCGGTGTCGCACCGCACCTCCAGCGGTCGCCCGAACTCCCGGCTACGGCCGGTCACGTCACGGACGAACCGTCGCCGACGACGTCGCCGCACCAGGACCCGCCCCCGACCGAGACTCACCCCGCCGCATCGGCGTCGGCCCAGCCCGCCGCCGATGAAGCTCCGGCGAGGCTGAGGCCGCTGTTGGGCGAACGCGCGGCACCGCAGCTGGCGCTCGGTACGCCCATCGGGCCGGCCGTCGAGCGCGTCGCCGCGCCCGGAGCCCGGGGCGGGCAGGCGCACCCGGACCGCCAGCCACGGCCGAGTAGTGGCAGCGGCAGCGGCGCTGCGACAAGCGTTCACGCTACGGGGTTCGCGTCGGCGGCAGTCGCTGTGCAGCGCAGTCAGAGTGCTCCACCGGCGGCGGGTGCGCGGCCGGGACTGGGTGCGGCGCTGCCGACCGTCCCCGCTTCCTTCGGTCCGGATGCGGTCTCGGTCCGGGCGATGTCGCTGGAGCAGATGTTCGCGCCCGGCGCGGCGGCGATCGCGAGCGGCGCGGCGCACAGTGACGGTACGGGTTCTGTCGTGTTCCACGCTCCGACCGTTGATCAGCCGGCCGAATGGCCCTCCGTGCAACGCTTCGGGCTCCCCGGCGCGGACGTGCTCTCGGGGGCGTCGAGCCTCGCCGACCGCGCCAGGAACGCCGGCGGCGGGTTGGTCAACAGCGCTCGCGGCGCCGCAAACAGCTACGCCGACTCCGCCCGGAACGTGGCGGGCGGGTACGCCGATACAGCGCGGAACGCCGCAGGGAGCTACGCCGACGCCGCCCGGAACGCGGTGGGTGGCTATGCCGATTCGGCGCGCAACGCAGCGGGCGGATACGGCGACGCCGCCCGGAAGGCGGTGGGCGGGTACGCCGACACGGCGCGAACCCTGGCCGGCGGGTACGCGGACTCGGCCAGAGGCGCGGCAGGGTCGGCGGTCAACGCTGCCGAGACGGCAGTCGGTGACGCCGCCGGAGCGGCCCGCGGTGTCGCCGGCCAGGCCGTGGATTCGGCGCAGTCCGCCGCCAGCGGCGTGGCCGGCGCGGCACAGAACGCGGTGGCGACGGCGGCGGGCGCGGCCGGTGGCGCGGTGGCCGGGGCCGCCGGCGCGGCAGCCAACGCCTTGCCGACCGACCTTGACGAATTGGCTCGGCGTCTGTTCGACCCGCTGAGCGCGCGGTTGAAGTCCGAACTGTGGCTCGACCGGGAGCGGGCGGGGATGGTCACCGATCTGCGTCGCTGACGGTCCACGCCACCCGCGCAAGGCAAGCGCAAACCAGGACTACCGAGAACACCGAGATGATCACCACCGGCACCGAGGAGAAGCGCCATGGCTGACGAGGATCCCGCAATCAGTGTCTGTTTCGAGGTCAGCATCGACGACGACAGTCTCGGGGTGTTCAACAGCTGCGAGGGACTCGGCTGTGAATTCGTCCTCGAACAGCGCGAGGAGGGTGGCAACAACTCGATGATCTGGCAATTGCCCACCCGGATGAAGTACACCAACGTCAAGCTGACTCGACCGATCGGCGCCGAGAGCGCGAAATTGACCAAATGGTTCGCCGGGATGGTGAACGGGGTCAAGCCCACCACCATGGTCATCTCGGCGAAGTCGCGGTTCGACGAGAAGGTTGCCGAGTGGTCGCTGGTCGGTGTCGTCCCAGTGCGGTGGACCGGGCCGAGCCTGAACTTCGACACCGTGAAGGTGGCGACCGAGACCCTCGAGGTCGCTCACCACGGCATCCTGCCGCCGGGGTGAGTGAAACCCCCATTTCTGAAACAGCTTCGGCGGACAGTTCGCCCGACATCAGCACTGGAGTCAGCAGATGAGCGACGCGATCGGTCTAGTTCACGCCGGCGGCGGTGGCGCGCTCGGGGCACCGTCACCGGCGGGCGACAAGGGTCGCCCGCAGGTCGAGCGGGCATCGCTGACCCTGTACGACTCCTCGCCGATCGAAGGCGGCCGGAAACTCGACGGCAAGATCGGCACCATCGACTTCCAGTTCAACCCGAAGGAAGTCACCATTGCCAAGTCCGCGAAATGGGAGCGGAAACCGTCCCGGTCGGCGAAGAAATCCGGGCCGCCGCAATTCAACGGGGCCGAGCCCAGCAAGCTGACCTTGGAGATGTTCTTCGACGCCACCGGCACGCACGACGGCAGCGTGGTGGCGGCGGTGGAGAAGCTGCTGTCGTGCTGCGTGCCCACCGAGAAGACCGCGAGTACGGACAAGCCGGTGGCCCCGCTGGTTGTCTTCACCTGGGGCAAGATCACCGGCTTCCCTGCGTTCATCACCCAGGTCAGCGCGAAGTACACATTGTTCTCCGCAGACGGCACACCGATCCGCGCGACCTGCAGCGTCTCCCTGGAGGAAATGCCGGGCGAGAAATCCAAGCAGAACCCCACCTCCGGATCGCTGGCCGTTCGCCGGATGCACCGGATGGTCGTCGGCGACTCGCTCGCCTCCCTGGCCTACGCCGAGTATGGGGACCCGACGCTGTGGCGATACCTGGCCAGCTTCAACAGGATCGACGATCCGCTGCGCATCCCGCAGGGCAGCGTGGTGCTGCTGCCGACCGCCGCGGAACTCCTCGACTCGGCCGGGTGATCCCGCCATGTCAACCACCTCGGGGTTCGTCGTCGAGATCGACGGGTCGCCGCTGGCCGCGGACGTTGCGCCGCTGCTGGGATCGGCGCACGTCGACGACAGTCTCCGGTTGCCGGATCTGTTCCTGCTGCGGTTTCGCGATTCGGAGCGGATCGTCATCGCCAAGTCGGGAGCCAAGATCGGTTCCAAGGTGAAGATCTCGGTTGCCAGCGACGCCGGACCAACACCACAAGCCCTGATCGAGGGCGAGGTGACCGCGCTCGAGGCGGAGTTCGACAGCACCGGTACCTTCACCGTGATCCGAGGCTACGACCAGGCGCACCGGTTGTTCCGCGGCCGGCGCACCGAGACCTACACCCAGAGCACCGCGTCGGATGTCGCCAAGAAGGTGGCCGAGCGGGCGGGACTGGCCGTTGGCACGGTCGAGCCGACCAGCACGGTCTTCGACCACGTGTCGCAGGGCGGACTCAGCGACTGGGAATTCCTGGACGGTCTCGCCCGGGAGAACGGGTACGAGATTGCTGTCAGGGCAGGAAAGTTCGATTTCAGCAAGCCCAAGGACGCGAACAAGGCGCCCGAGGCGGGCGGTCCCACCGCCAGCAACCCGCTGGTGTTGCGGCTCGGATCCGACCTGTTGCGCTTCAGATCCGTTGTCACCTCCGCCGAGCAGGTCACCCAAGTGCAGGCCCGCGGCTGGGACCTGGCGCAGAAGAAGCCGTTCGTCGCAACCGCACCGGCCATGACCACCAGCGCGGAGTTGCCCACGGTGACGCCTGTCGACCTGGCCGCCAAGTTCGGCAGCCCGGTCTACGTGGCCACCGACGTCGCCTACCGGACCCAGGCCGAGGTCGACGGCGCCGCGAAGTCGCTGGCCGCGGAGATCGCCGGTGCCTTTGCCGAATTCGAGGGCGTTGCCAGAGGAAATCCGAAACTCCGCGCGGGAACGGCGATCACGGTGAACAACGTCGGTGCCCCGTTCGACGGCAAGTACATCATCACCTCCTCGCACCACCGGTTCGACGCCGTCACCGGCTACACCACGGCGATCTCGGTGACGGGACGGCAGGAACGGAGCCTGTACGGCCTCACCTCAGGAGCGGCCACCGGGCGGGCCGGCACCAGCATCGTGGTGGGTGTGGTGAGCGACGCCAACGACCCGCAGGGGCAGGCGCGGGTGAAGGTGACGTTCCCCTGGCTGTCCGACAGCTACGTCAGCGACTGGGCCCGCACCGTGCAGCCCGGCGCCGGAAAGGACCGCGGGGCGATGGTGTTGCCGGAGGTCGGTGACGAGGTGCTTGTCGCGTTCGAGCAGGCTGACATCCGACGGCCCTATGTCCTCGGCGGCCTGTACAACGGCATCGACACCCCACCCGCAGGCGGGGTCAAGCTGATCGACGGCAGCTCCGGAGCGGTGAACCGGCGGTCGATGGTGTCTCGCCGCGGGCATCGGATCGACCTGATCGACGAGGACGGCCGTACCGAAGGGATCACCCTGACCACCACGGGCGACAAGCTGAAACTGGTGATGGACTCGGTGGCTACCAGCATCACCCTGCACAGCGACGGGAAGGTGCTGATCGAGGGCAAGGGCGGGGTGGTCATCGATTCTGCCAGCGCCAAGCTCGAGCTGAAGGGCGGCGAGGTCTCGATCGCCGCGACCAGTGGGGTGAAGATCGACGGCGGCGCCGGCTCCGTCAGCCTGACCGCCGGCACCGAGCTCGCACTCAAGGGGACCTCCGCAAAGCTCGAGGGCAGCGCGCAGGCGGAGGTCAAGGCCGGCGGCGTGCTGACCGTCCAGGGCAGCCTGGTCAAGATCAACTAGTGCACCACACCACCCGCGGTAGCAGAGCGAAGCGACGAGAAGGAGCGAACGATGCCACCAGCGGCGCGGGTCGGCGATCCGACTGGGCACCCCGGGTTGATCGGACCGCCCGGGGTGCCGAACGTGCTGATCGGCGGCCTCCCCGCGGCTACGGTCGGCACCCCGCACATCTGCTCGTTCCCGCCGCCCGCCGTGCACCCGCCGTCGGTGATCGCGCCGCCCGGCTGTCCCACGGTGCTGATCGGCGGCATGCCGGCGGCCCGGATGGGTGACCTGTCGGCCTGCGGCGCGCCGGTCGTCGTCGGCGCGCCCACCGTACTGATCGGAGGATGACCATGCCGCAAGGGTTTTCGGGGGATTTCATCGGTGCCGGCTGGGCGTTTCCGCTGGCCACCGACGCGACCGGCGGAATCGCGCTGGTGGCCCGGGAGCGCGAGATCGAGGAGGCCATCAGGCTGATCCTGTCCACCGCGCCGGGGGAGCGGCCGATGCGGCCCGAATTCGGCTGCCGGGTGCATGATCACGTCTTCGCGCCGATCAACGCTAGCACGGCGGGTGCCATCGCCCAGGATGTGCGGTACGCGCTGGAGCAATGGGAGCCCAGGATCGATCTGCGGGACGTGCTCGTCAGCTTCGATCGCGCCGAGGTAGGCACCCTCTACATCGACATCCGCTATTCGATCAGGGGGTTCAACGACCCGCGGAATCTGGTCTTCCCGTTCTACGTGATTCCCGACGAACCAGGGCCGCAGGCCATCGGAGCATCCGCACCGCTCGAACTCGGTGCCTTTCAAAGGAGTGGCTGAGTATGGTGCTGCCCGCGCCGAACCTGGATGACCGGCATTTCCAGGATCTGGTCGACGACGCGAAACGTCTTGTCCAGCAGCGCTGCCCGGAGTGGACGGACCACAACGTCTCGGATCCGGGGGTCACCCTGATCGAGGCGTTCGCGCAGATGGTCGACCAGTTGATCTACCGGTTGAACCGAGTGCCGGACCGGAACTACATCAAGTTCCTGGAGTTGATCGGGGTGGAGTTGCGGCCACCGGCGGCCGCTCGCGGGCGGGTGACGTTCTGGCTGTCGGCGCCGCAACCGCAGACCGTGGTGGTCAGGGCGGAGACCGAGGTCGCCACGCCGCGCACCGACGTCGCCGATCCCGTCGTTTTCTCCACCATCGGCAACCTGGACATCGTTCCGTGCTCGTTCGCCAAAGCCGGGGCGATGCCCGCCGGCGGTGAGCTCTCGGATTACACCAATGCGTTGCGCGCCGGCGGCGAATTCGAGTGCTTCGGAAAGTCGCCGCTACCCGGCGATGCGCTGCTGGTCGGTTTGTCCAACCCGGTGCCGTCCTGTGCGGTGGTGATCCGGATGGACTGCCGGGTCTCGGGTGTCGGTGTGCGGCCGGACTGGCCGCCGCTGATCTGGGAGGCCTGGACCGGCACCGGTTGGACCGCCTGTGATGTCGATCGCGACGAGACCGGCGGGATGAACAAACCAGGTGACGTGATCCTGCACGTCCCGGATACCCACGAGGCTTCCATCCTGGCCCGGAACCGCGCGGGCTGGCTGCGCTGCCGGCTGCTGGTGGCCGAGGAGAATCAGCCCACGTACACCGCCTCCCCGCGGATCCGATCGCTGTCGGCGTTCACCATCGGTGGCACGGCACGGATGGTGCACGCCCAGGTGATCCGGGACGAGGAGATCGGCATCTCGGACGGAACGCCGGCGCAGCGGTTCCCGTTGCAGCGCAGGCCGGTCGTGCCGTGGGAGGAGCCGGGCAGGCTGCAGGTCATCGACGACACCGGTGTCAGCGATTGGTCAGCGGTGGAGCATTTCGCCGAGTCGGACGCCGACGACGCGGTATTCCATCTCGACTCCTTCGCCGGCGAGGTACACCTCGGTCCGGCGGTCCGGCAGGGCGACGGCTCGCTCCGTCAGTACGGGGCGGTGCCGCCGAAGGGTTCTCACCTGCGGTTGTCGGTGTACCGCACCGGCGGGGGCGTCATCGGAAACGTGGCGACGGGACAGGTCCGGGTGCTCAAGACCAGCGTGCCGTACATCTCGCGGGTGGAGAACCGCACGCCGGCGGTGGGCGGCGCCAGAGCCGAGGACATCGAGGACGCGAAGCTTCGCGGGCCGCTGGTGCTGCGTTCGCGGGGCCGGGCGGTGACCGCCGAAGATTTCGTCGAGCTCACCAAGCAGGTCGCTCCGGAGATCGCCAGGGTGCACTGCGTAGGGGCCGATGCCGGTGGAGTGCGGGTGCTCGTGGTGCCGTACGTGGCCGGCGACTCGATCGGCCGGATCCGCCGGGACGACCTTGTCCCACTGCCCGAATCGCTGACCAGGATCAGTGCGTACCTGGACGAACGCCGGCTGATCGGCACCCGGATGGTGATCGAGCCACCCGACTACCAATGGATCACCGCCGTGGTCAGCGTGCGGGCGCGTCCGCGGTACCGGGCGGAGGAGGTCCGGCAGGACGTGCTGCGCGCAATCTACCGGCTGTTCGACCCGCTGGAGGGCGGCCCGGAGGGCACCGGGTGGCCGTTCGGCCGGTCGGTGCAGGCACACGAGGTGAACGCCGCGCTGGCCCGCATCCCCGGCGTCGACATGGCCGAGGAGGTCAGCGTGCAGCTGTTCCCTGCCGACCCCGCGACCGGCCGACGTGGGTCGGCGGTGCAGCGCTTCCCGCTGCCTCCGACCTCATTGGTGTTCTCCTACGAACACCAGGTGCGGGTGCGGCAATGAGCATGTCGAGGGCGAGAATCCCGAGAGTTCCACGTCACGAGTCGGCGGCACAGCGATGAGAGGCCTCATCCCCGGCCTCGCCTCGCCGCATCCGCTCGTGGACACGCTGCCGGCCCTCTATCGGGAGGATCCGTTCGCTCAGGACCTGTGTGCCGGCCTGGACGAGGTGCTGGCGCCGATCATGGCGACGCTCGATTCGCTGGATGCTTACCTCGATCCCGCGACGGCCCCCGACGACATGCTGGGCTGGCTCGCCGGCTGGCTCGGCATCGCGCTGGACGGCAATCAGTCCGGTGGACGGCAGCGCGAACTGGTGCAGGCCGGCGTCGAATTGCTGCATTGGCGGGGGACCGCGCGAGGGGTGCGGGCAGCCGTCGGTGCGCTGTTCGATCTGCCCGCGGAAATCACCGAGTCAGGCGGTGCGGCATGGTCCACCGAGCCCGCCGGTGAACTACCCGGATCCGACCGGACCGAGTTGGTGGTGCGGATCGGGGTCAGCGACCCGGACGCATTCGATGTGCGCCGGCTCGAGGCCCTTGTGGCGATGGTCAAACCCGCGCACATCCCTCACCGTGTCGAGGTTTTCGGTCGGGACTCCGCGTGAATTTCGCACCTGCTTCAGGTACCTGCTTTCCGCACCTGCCGATGTCGTGGTTGACTGTCAGCGCCCGGAGGGCCACAGTGACGAAGCCCTCCAGGTCGGGATCCCGGCGTCGTGATCCCACCGTGTGTTCGCTTTGTTCGCGGAGCGGCACCCCTTCGAAAGACCATCAACCAATTCTTTTCGCGGGTGCCGGCCGGTGCGTCGGAATGTGTTCGCGATCGGAATGGTCAAGACGCAAAGGCCGTGGTCCCGTTGCCCGATCTGCATATCAAGTCCGACACGTTCTGCCGAGCCCAGGATCTGTTGATCCAGTATGACGATGAGCCCGCGCTGGTCCGTCCGGCCGAATTGGCCGAGATGGTCAGAGAATTGCTCAGAGAACCGCATTGGAACTGTGCGGCGGATCAGTCGACTGTCCCGCACGCCCACCCAGTGGGTGTTCCTCAGTCGCACCCTGCCACTCGCTCCGGTCAGGCGGGGCGCCGTCGCACCGGTTGAGGCCGACTCGATGTGGTGACCCGATTGCTTCACTCCTTCGGGGAACCGCCAGTGACGGTCCGTGCCGGGAATTTCCACCGGAAAGGGGAAGGCGCACCATCCGCGCTGTCGCTAGGCTATTTGGTAGTCGACCGGTCCGGTTGGGCTTGATGACCGGTCGCGGACCTGAATGCACCCGCAGATCGGGTGCCGTCCTCGATCTCACCCCGGATTGTGGCATGGCACGGTGGGGTTTCCGCGAGCGGCGGTCGGCGAAGACGGCCGCAGCGGCAAGGCGTCGAAGTGTTGACCCGGACCCCCTGGGCGTGGCGCGATGCCATGCCCGGGGGGTTTTATTTGCTGTTGCCCCCGTCACGGGTAAACGGGCAGGACCGCGTCACAGGTGTTGTTGCCGGCTGAACCGGACGCCCCCTGGATGAATGTTTATCGGTTGGTGCGGCGGCACCGTTATC